>CAISYK010000686.1 GCA_903889605.1 uncultured Bacteroidota bacterium | reverse complement strand
TTATTGTATCTTTTGATTCTTTATATCTAGTAACAATAAATTTTTGGGGGTATTTTGCATCATAAACAATTTTTTTTCTTCTTATAGAATTTGCTTCCATATATTCTGCAAGTTTGTTTACTGAAATTCTTGGTTCAGACATATTATTTATTTTTTGTTTTATTATTAATTTGATAGAAAATGAAATATTTGTAAAGTCACAAAATTTAGTCTCTCATTATTTAGGCTTTTCTCCTTCACAACGTTAAGTTTTATATGTTCCTTTTTTGAAGTTAAAAAAAACAGAATAATCTATTAACGACAAAGATTTTTTTTAAGTCTAATTATTGAAATTTATATACATTCAACTGATACAAATATATTCTTAACAATTCCATTTTGTTCTAAAGCCTTAACCACAAGCTTTATTTTTCTTTCAGTATTTATGAAAAAATTATTATGCACATTTTTGATATATCCTATATGTTGATTCGATTTAAACACTTTTATTGCAATACCTTTATATGCTTTGCTATCAGCCTCTTTTTCATAACTCAGTATGTCCCCAATAAAAACAGCCCCTTTTTCCAAAGATAAATGCGATAAACCAGCCAAGTCAGTAACAAATTTAATATTATTAGAAGGGTAAAATAATCCCAAAAACTCGAAATTATCGGTTGGCATCAAGCCTTGAGTTAAAGCGAGTAAACTGAATTTATCATTTATATCAGTTGCTTCCCAAAATTTTAACAGTTGGAGATTATCTTTTCTATCAAACGGGATTAACCTCAATGAAAATATGTCTAAATCGTCCTCATGATATTCCTTGTCAAAATCAATTGGGAATCCCGGGTATTCATTAAACCCTTCTAATTTAGCCTTTCTCACCCCTTCCTTTAAATACCTAAAAGTAATCCCATTATTCGAGGTGCGTTTTATCACACCTATCAAATTACGAGGAACACCTTTGCCTTTACGCCAACTTATGAATATTTCCCTAATCTTGATTTTCACTTAATAATAATTTTATTTCGGTAATTCTAAACTCAATAAATTTAATTATTAAGTCTTTACGCTCCAAAGATAGTCTACTTTCCTGAAAGTTAGCTGCCAATTCATTGTCAATGCTATAAATCATCTTTTTTATTTTATCTGCATCATATTTAGAGATTACATTTTCGATGACTTTTGAAATGTGTGTTCCAAACTTTGGTCTTAATTTTTTTAGTAATTCAAAGTGATTTATTTTCGCGTTTTCCCATTTTACTTCAGACTGTCCTTTTTTTATATACTTTTTCAATTCCGTGTCATTAGTTAAATACGTATTAATATTCGACTCTGATATTTCCCGCCCCAAACTACTTCCACTATCATAAATTTTAGAAAATTGAATATTAACAAGTGCTGCGTCTTTCAATGTGGATAGCAGATATTTTTTAAACGGTATATTTCTTAAATGTAAACCACTTTGTTTGTATTTTTCGTATGCCCATTTTAGGAAACGGTTATTATTATATTCTAAATTTTCAACATCTATAGACCTTATGATTGCCCAGTTTTCAGAATGTCTGTCTTGATTCCCAATAATTGAATCGAAAATAAGCATTTCAATGAATTGATAAATAAAATTACCATAAGGGATAAAAGATTTTTCAACATCATTAAACAAAATTAATGGTCTTTCTGAAACCCTAAAATCTTTCACAGCTTTTTTTATTAAACTTATCCCATGCTCTAATTCTTGCGATTTCTGTTCAACCATTGATTCACAAATGCATCCCACAGTCGTTTTATAAATACCTATATTATAATCTAACAAATTGAATCCAAGCAAAGTGCCTATTTTACTCGCAATAATCTCTGACCAAAACTCTGATGGGAATTTCCCTATTGACTCCTTGAAAAAGTATAATTTCTCATCATTTGGATTTTCAACAAAAAACTTGTCCCTTGTGCCAATAGTTTGTACCCACTCTTTAATAGTCCATTTTGTTATGTCAAAAATTTTAACCACCTAATTTTCTTAAATAATAATTATATTTTCGTATTGTTTAATTTTGTATAAACCTTCTTCAACATATAATCCAGCACCAATCCGCCGAACTCTTTATCATCCATCATTTTGGTGAAGATGTCTTGATTTTGTTCCATTCTTCCTCTCAGTTTGTCCATAAAAATATCCTCGAAGCCAAATTTAAAATTGGCTATGGTATTGCTCTTCGCTTGCTCTCCTAACTTGGAGTAAGAACATTTGACGTGTCCATTTGTAGACCCCGTAGTTCAGCTATGCGGTTGTTATTTAAAAGAAAAATCCGAATTAATTAATGACACTCGGCTATCAAGGCACGAGGCACAAACTAAATCGGATTATGTCTTTGGAATTTAGCCGTTTAAGGTAAACTGATAAAAAACCTAAATTAAAATACGATTGAAAGTTCTTAGGCTAACCTCTGACTGCTATATCAGACAATGCAAAGATACAAAAACAATTTGCTTTTTTAAAATGTGTTAAAATCAATATTGTATCAGAGTCCATTTTAGTGATAGGTTATAAAGTTTGATGATTGGTCAGAGCAGAAAATTAAAGTAGAGCGACTTTAGAAAATAATTACAACGACTTTTTGAACAACAAACTAAGTTATTTTTTTATCTTTTCCGCTATCTGTAAGACCGCTTTTATTTTCTCTTTAATTCCGACTTGCTTAATTCCTTCCTCCATATTGCATCTAACAAATCTATCAGGAAATATTTTCAAATCCATATCATCAATAATGACAAATGAGCTGACCTCATTTACCTCAATATAGGCTTCTATTTCCTTTGCTCTACTGCTTAAATCGCCTGTAACACCAATAGGACTTTTTATTATGCCGTTATGTTTAAAAAGCAAATCTAATGTTTCAAGGTCTTGAAACATCAACCGCCAATCAGAAGTTAAAATAATTTCAGCGTTTGTTTCTAAAAGTATTTCATTAAAAATATTTACGCAATCTTTATGAAAAGGATATGCGTATAGTTCATGATTAGGCTTATATGAACATTCATCAGTTGCTAATACCCCATCAATATCTAAAAATATAAAATTCATTTTTGAAAGTTTTTTTTATCCTTGAGCGAACAATATACATACCATTTATCTGCCAAAACAGAAACAAAAAAATCTTTGACAATAGGACGACCTCTAATTATAAAGGAGCAATCAAATAGCCGTTATATCTGTTTATCAAATCGCATAAATCCCAGAGCAGGTTTTTCTTTTGCAAGCATCTCCCATTCCGACACCTTTTTCATTTCTTTATCGGTAATAAATGGTATGCTTTGTAAATCGAATCCTGTCAGAAGCTCTAAAAACTTTGGCAGCATAGTTTCATCCACTTCTAAAATACCATTCACATACCATTCATGTGGCGGACATTCTGAGTCCCCGTAATCATCGTCAGCCGCATTACCATCATGCTCAAGATAACTTTCCATTTCATCAAAGCATGGAATGAACAGCAATGATTTTTCATGCCGCACGATTCTTAGCATTCCTCCTGCATCACAGCCTTCCGCTCCACAAAATTCGCAAATATGATTTTGAAAACATTGAGGTGAATATATTTTCAAATCTGTAGTAATACAGTTAGAAATCCATGTATCGTTAATCTTTAATGAATAACAGTTTTCAAAATTATACCTGTTTTTATTTACTGTTTCGCTGTTTTTTGTTAATTCTATTTGATTTGCTTTCCACATAATGTTTATGTTTTAATTGGTTAGGACAATTTCAATTAAATTTTCTCTCCTATAAATTTTATATAGTTATTCAACAAGCCTTCGATTTGGTCTTTGGCAACTGGATTTGCTGAATGAACATTGAATTTAAATCTCGTTAAATCAAAACCACTTTCATATACGAGCCATTTCGCTACCGCATATCCATCGGGTAATAGATTTTTGTTTTCATCTTCGCCTAAATCATTATCAAAACTCATAAATGCAGGTAATCCATTTTCTTTTAAATAGGCAATGCAGGCATCATAAGAGCGCACAATGACGAAGTTGAGATTCGTTGCAGGATAAACCATGTCAATC
>CAISYK010000685.1 GCA_903889605.1 uncultured Bacteroidota bacterium | reverse complement strand
TGCCTACATCTTCGCTGATGCGGTTCATCATATCGCCGGTGTTATTACGTTTATAAAAGGCAGTATCAAGCTGCTGATATTTTGCGTAAATCTCATTTTTCAGATCATATTCAACCATCCGGGACATAACAATAATAGTCTGTCTGGTAAAAAATAAAAATATTCCGCTTAAAACAGCTAATCCCAGTATTATTGCTGCGTACTGCAATAATTGATTCATTAAAAAATTTTGATTGCTTTTTGAGATATTGTCTTTTATAAAGTCAACCGCTTTTCTGGCATAGGTATAACCATCAAGAGCAAAATAATTTGAGATGCCAACAAATACAACACCCAATAAGAGCCGCCATTTGTATTTAAAAAAATATTTATTTAGATATTCAAGTGATTTCATTTTTCTTTTTCTTGGCCGGCTTATTTTCAGCAGTTTAAAGTAAAATAAAGAGGGAAACCTTATTTAGATGATTAATTAACGCAATAACCTTGCGAGAACTCGGAAAATTAATATAATTTTGTCGGGAAATAATATGCAGGTGCTAAGGTTTAGTACCCTCAAAATTACTAAATAAATAATCAATCTTAAAACAAATTATTATGATAGAAGTTTTAGATATTAAAAATTCATCATTGGCTGAAAATCCTGTGATTGCTCAAATGACATTGAATAATCATGAACAAGTGGTTTTTTGCAACGATAATGAAACAGGATTAAAGGCAATAATAGCAATACACAATACTATCCTTGGCCCTAGTCTTGGCGGTACCCGTATGTGGACCTATAAAAATGAAATGGAAGCGCTTACTGATGCATTGCGCCTTTCACGCGGTATGACTTATAAATCATCAGTAGCTGGTTTGAACCTTGGCGGCGGAAAAGCTGTAATTATCGGTGATTCAAAAACACAAAAGAGCGAAGCGCTGATGCGCAGATTTGGTAAATTTATTAACAGCCTTGCTGGTAAATATATAACCGCTGAAGATGTTGGTATTTCTACAAGAGATATGGAATATATTAAAATGGAAACAGACAGCGTTGCCGGTTTGCCTGAAAACATGGGAGGAAGCGGAGATCCGTCACCAGTTACTGCCTATGGTGTATATATTGCAATGAAAGCTTCGGCTCATGAAAAATGGGGAAATGAAAGTTTGTCGGGTAAAAAAGTTGTGGTGCAGGGTATTGGAAATGTGGGTGAAAATTTAGTTAAATATTTGGTAAAAGAAGGTGCTAAAGTTTTTATTAATGATATTAATGAGGCACGTTTAAAAGCAGTTGCAAATGAAACTGGTGCAGTAGTTATTGCAGCAGATAAATTGTTTGATTTTGACATGGATATTTATGCTCCATGCGCTTTAGGTGCAACAGTTAATACAGATACATTAAATCGTTTAAAATGTGCAATTATCTGCGGAGCGGCAAACAACCAGCTTGCAGATGAAAATGTGCATGGTAAAATGGTAATAGAAAAGGGAATTTTATATGCTCCCGATTATGTTGTGAATGCCGGAGGTATTATTAATGTTTATTACGAGTTGGAAGGCTATAACCGTGAGAGGGCATTGGCTCATGCAGAAAAAATATATCAAACGACATTAAATATTTTTAAAACTGCAAAGGAGCAAAATATCCCAACGTATATGGCAGCTAACCGCCTTGCAGAAAAGCGTATTGCGGAAATAGGTAAAGTTAAGATAAGTTTTTAAAATCGTTCAATCCAAAATATCCTTTCCCTGACAGGGTTTCAACCCCTGTTAGGGTTTAAGTTTTGATAAGTTTTGTCACGGTTGGAAATAAATATTCTAACAGGATGGATTTTAGGAACATTGAGGTTTTAGCCCGTAAAAATACCCCTAACAGGGTTTCAAACTGTCAGGGTAAGATATTAGAATAAATTCGTAAATAGTCGTAAGATATATGTTAAACAGAAGGTATTTAAGAATAAAAATAATGTCGGCCTTGTATGCATTTTTCCAATCAGATAATAAGGATTTACCGAAGGGCGAGCGGGATCTGTTTACAGGAATAGATAAAATTTATGATTTGTATATTTTTCAGTTAGCATTTCTTGTGGAATTGCAGCATGTTGCATCTACATTAAGTGAAGATGCCAAGAATAAAAGGCTTCCAACAAGTAATGATTTAAATCCGAATTTAAAATTCATTGAAAATAAATTTATTGCTCAGCTTGGTGAAAATATTCATTTGAAGCGTGAAATCAATAACCGGAGAATAAGCTGGAACAATGAGTTTGAGCTGGTAAAAAAAATTTTTATCAATATTAGAACCAGCGAAGAGTATGAAAAATACATGAATGTTTCTGATGATTCTTACAAAACTCACCTTGATTTTGCGCTTGAAATTTTCAAGGAACACATGGCTGATTTTGAATTGCTGAATCATTTTTATGAAGAAAAAAATCTGCATTGGGGCGATGATATTTACCTTGTCAATCCAATGGTTGTAAAAACGATTGAATCATTTAAAGAAGATTCCAATCCTGATTTTAAATTACTGCCTTTATATAAGGATAGAGAAGAAGATGAGCAGTTTGTAAAAGATTTGTTTCGTCAAACTGTGATGCAGGAAGAAGAAACCAAAAAATTAATTGCAGATAAAACAAAAAATTGGGAAGTTGAACGCATTGCAATGATGGATGTTTTGCTTATGCAGATGGCAATTACTGAAATATTGTTTTTTTCAAACATACCGGTTAAAGTTACTTTGAATGAGTTTATTGAAATTTCAAAAATATACAGCACACCAAAAAGTAAAATTTTTATTAACGGTATTTTGGATAAATTGCTTGTTGATTTTAAATCAGGAAATAAACTCAATAAAATAGGGCGGGGGTTGATGGAGTAAACAATCAATTTGTTAATTTGACAATTGATAATTTTGTGATTCAGCAATTTTTAATAATCGTTTCAGAGTAAATATAAAATGAAAACACGTTCGATAATAAATATTCTGTTTGTCATGCTTATTCTTACCCTTACTGAATCCTGCAATAGGGAAGAAAAAAAAGAAGGTGAAAATAATATTTCAACCGATGTGATTAATGTACCATCAACGGCATCTGGTATAACTGCCGAAACCGGCTCTGCGCCAATAATGACATTTAAGGAAGAGAAACATGATTTTGGTAAAATTACCCAAGGAGAAAAAGTATCTTACTCTTTTATTTTTACAAATACTGGTGGTTCGGATCTGGTTATTTCATCAGCCCAAGGCAGCTGCGGCTGCACAGTTCCTTCTTATTCCAAACAACCGGTTAAAGCAGGACAAGAAAGCAAAATTGATGTGGTATTTGACAGCGAAGGAAAATCCGGGTTGGTGGAAAAAACAGTAACCCTGGTTACTAATTGTAATCCGAGTACTAAAATATTATCAATAAGTTCATCCATTTTCGTTCCGGAGGAAAAGTAATTTTAAGATTTTTTAAAAATGAAAAACAAATAATAACTATTAATTAATAACCAACAAAAAAACAATGAACCCAACAAGTATTTTATTAATGACAGGAGGCGCTGCATCCGGAGGATTAGGACAATTTATTCCATTAGTTTTAATTATAGTTGTATTCTATTTTTTCATGATACGTCCTCAAATGAAAAAATCTAAAGACCAAAAAAAGTTTCGCGAAAACATAGCAAAAGGTGATAAAATTGTTACTATCGGCGGTATTCACGGAAAAATTGCTGATGTGCAGGACACTACATTTATTATTGAAGTAGAAGGCGGACATAAACTTAAAATTGAGAAAAGTGCAGTCTCTATGGATTCATCAACAATGATCGGAGCTGAACAAAAGTAAAAGAAAGAATTCCTCAAACCCTCCCATAAAAGTTTCAAGTTAATAAAGTTTCAAGTTTCAAATCTGCTGTTGTTAACAGAACTCGAAACTTTTATGAGAGGCATGAGGGTATTAAAGAATGTTAGATTGTTAATTTTAGCTGAAGTCTAAAAAAGCTGACAGAAATAATTTACAAAAGCATTAAAAATCAAAGCAGATAATTGAAACAGTAATACTAATT
>CAISYK010000684.1 GCA_903889605.1 uncultured Bacteroidota bacterium | reverse complement strand
TAATAGAATTTTAAATTTTTCTTTATAAAAATACCATGCTAAAATACCTATAACGAAAGGTAAAACAACTGCAGATGGTTTTGCTAATAGAGCTAAAGCAAACAACACACTTGCAATCGTAAATTGTTTTGAAGTAATAAATGAACGTAATGTAAAATTTGAGGTTTTTTCAAGATATCGAAACACGCAAATCATTGAAAGTAATGAAAAAAAAACGCTGTAAAGTCCTCTGAATTCTGAAATCCACGCAACCGATTCCACTTGTACAGGATGCAGTAAAAACAATAAACTCCCAAAAAAAGCCTGTGTTTGATTTTTAAATAAAATTAGTAATAACAAAAAAACGAGTACACAATTAATGCTGTTTGTTATTACATTGATTAAGTGGAAAGGTTTAGGAGATAATCCTTTTCCTGAAGTTGAAAAACCGGTGGCATAAGTCCAGGTGCTGTATGTGACCGGAATATACATGCCTGAATATGGTTTTTCCCAAAAAGATTTAACGTCGCCTTTCATCAATTGCTCGTTGTTCGTGAGGTGGATGCGCTCATCGTCCCAAACAAAGCCGTAATTGAGTGTTCTGGCGTATAAAACAATCGACAAAGCGAACAGAATAATTGCAAGATATTTTCTATTAACAGCTTTGTCCATGATAAATTGGCAATTTTTTTAACAACACAGGTTCGTAAATTCGTAATGATTCGTTATTCGTAATCTAACCCAGCTTATCTTTCAAATATGTCCCTGTATATGATTTTTTGCATTTTATCAGATCTTCCGGAAGTCCTTCAAAAACAATATTTCCGCCTGCGGTACCTCCTTCCGGACCAAGATCAATAACCCAGTCGGCACATTTAATTATTTCCGCATTATGCTCAATAATAATTAATGAATGTCCTTGTTTAATCAACGCATTAAAAGCAGATAAAAGTTTTGAAATATCATGGAAATGCAGACCTGTCGTCGGCTCGTCAAAAATAAATAAAGTCGGGGTACTGCTGTTTTGACCAGCACCAAGGAAAGAAGCAAGCTTTATCCGCTGAGCCTCACCGCCGCTTAATGTGCTTGAAGGCTGCCCTAAATGAACATACCCTAAACCTACGTCTGCTAAAGGTTTTAATTTTTGAACAATTTTTTTCTCCAGATTGGTTGGGCGCTGCGGTGAATCAAAGAAATAGATTGCATCATCAACGGTCATGTTTAAAATGTCGGAAATGTTTTTAGGATCCGTAAACTGTGAAGGGGTGTATGAGATTTCTAAAATATCTTGTTTGAAACGCTTGCCGCTGCAGGCTTCGCATACCAAATGAATGTCGGCCATAAACTGCATTTCAATCTGCACTTCGCCTTCGCCTTCACATACCTCGCAGCGTCCGCCGTCAACATTAAATGAGAAATGCGATGGTTTGTAGCCTCGGTTCTTAGCCAATGGCTGTTCCGCATAAAGCGCTCTTATTTCATCATAAGCCTTTACATAGGTTACAGGATTGGACCTTGTTGATTTACCTATTGGATTCTGATCTATCATTTCAACAGCGGCAATGCTTTTTAGGTCACCTCCTAATTTATCAAAAGTGCCTGTCTGCTCACCAAAGCCTCCATATATTTTTTTCAGTGCGGGATACAAAACCCTTTTCACTAATGATGTTTTGCCGGAACCGCTCACACCAGTAATTACAGTCATTATATTGAGAGGGAACTTAACATCGAACCCTTTTAAATTATTTTCCCTGGCACCTTTTATTTCAATAAAATTATTCCATCTTCTTCTTTGTTTTGGAACTTCAATTTTTTCTTTACCTGTTAAATATAGTGCTGTAAGGCTTTTTTCTTCTGTTTCCAGATCTTCGTGATTTCCCTGGAAAACTAATTCTCCCCCATGTGTTCCTGCTAAAGGTCCAATATCAATTATTTGATCGGCAGCACGCATAATTTCTTCATCATGTTCAACAACAATTACGGTATTGCCTATATCCCTCAGGGAGTAAAGCACTTTTATCAAACGCGCTGTATCACGCGAATGCAGACCGATGCTGGGCTCATCTAAAATGTACATCGACCCTACAAGGCTGCTGCCAAGCGATGTCGCCAAATTTATCCGCTGCGACTCTCCTCCTGATAAAGAATTTGATAATCTGTTTAAAGTGAGATACCCCAAGCCAACATCATCTAAAAACTTCAGCCTATTTGTGATTTCAATCAATATGCGTTTAGCAATTTCAGTATCATAAGCCGATAATTCAATATGTGTGAAAAATTCAAGAGAGTTTTTTACAGGCATCAGCACAATATCATTTATTGATAATCCTGAAACTTTAACATAAGATGCATCTTTGCGTAAACGTGTTCCATTACATTCCGGACAAACGGTTTTACCTCTGTAACGGGATAACATCACACGATACTGAATTTTATATGCCTGTTCTTCCAGATGTTTAAAAAAACTTGTTAATCCATCAAAATACTTATTTCCCGACCAGATAAGCTTGCGCTCTTTGTTGGTTAAATCATAATAGGGGCGATGGATAGGAAAATCAAATTTATGAGCATTCATTACCAGCACATTTTTCCATTCACTCATTTTCTCGCCTTTCCAGCAAACAACAGCATCTTCGTATATCGATAAATTTTTATTGGGTATAACTAAATCTTCATCAATGCCGATAACTGTACCAAAACCTTCACAGTATTTGCAGGCACCAACTGGATTGTTAAAACTGAAAAAATGTACACTTGGCTCTTCAAATGTTATCCCGTCTAATTCAAATCGATTCGAAAAATGCTTTATTCCTGACTTCTCCGAAGGAGAGCCAGTCTTTTTTTTATTCTTATTTAGTGCTTCACTTATAGCCCCCTCTCCTTGGGAGATGGGATTAAGGGCTGAGGCCTCCGCCAAACATTCCCCGCCGCCCTCATAAAAAGCCGTTTGAACAGAATCAGAAATTCTGCTGTCATTATCTTCATCACCATGTTTTACTGTGATCCTATCAATTACAATGTTGAATTTTTCTTTCTCTGTTTTTCGTTCCTGCTCAGCTTTTCCATTCAGCAGTGGGAGATTTGCAGCAAGAAACTCATCAATTTTATGGATTTCATTTTGATATTGAAGGCGTGTAAACCCTTGTTGTAAAAGTAGATCAAGCTGGTCTTTTATTGTTTTGCCTGCTTGTTTTTTTAATGGCGCAAGAATAATAATTTTTGTTCCTTCGGCCAATGAATTAACATGATCTGTCACGTCCTGCACTGTATCACGCTTTACAAGGCTGCCCGAATCAGGAGAGTATGTTTTGCCAATCCTGGCAAATAATAATTTCAGATAATCATAAATCTCAGTAGAAGTTCCAACTGTTGAACGCGGATTGCGTGAATTTACTTTTTGTTCAATTGCAATGGCAGGAGAAATTCCTTTGATATAATCTACATCAGGCTTATCTATTCTGCCTAAAAATTGGCGAGCGTAAGATGAAAGGCTTTCTACATAGCGCCTTTGACCTTCGGCATATAACGTATCAAAAGCAAGGGAGGATTTCCCAGAACCTGAAAGGCCTGTAATAACAATCAATTTATTGCGCGGTATTGCGATATCCACATTTTTTAAATTGTGAACTCGTGCACCTTTTATTATGATGTATTCTTTCGAGTCTAAATCTTCAATATTATCGTATGCTGTCATAAAAACTATTCTTCAAAAGAGAACAAATTTAGTCATTTTTTTGCTCAATTTATTGTCCGCAATTTTGAGGGTGTACGACAAAGTTCCCTTATTTAGACCTTCAAGGTTTTTAAAACCTTGAAGGTCTTGCTATGATAGAGGCAAAAAGGGATATTTGTCGTACCCCCCCTTTTGCTCTATTTGTCCATATCAATCCTTGTAAATTATTATACCGGATCCCTTGGTATAAAAAACGCTTTTTTTAATAATTGATTTATGGGAAACACAATTTTTAGCTTTTTCAGCTTAAAATAAACTGCTTATTGATGTTTTTATTACGGCAAAATTCGTATAATTGCACATTAATCAAAAATAGTATAAAATGGGTAAAGTTGCATTAATTACAGGAGTTACAGGTCAGGATGGAGCTTATTTAGCTGAACTGCTGTTGGACAAAGGTTATACAGTACATGGTCTCAAACGGAGAAGTTCAATGTTTAATACAGGGCGTATCGATCATCTGTATAAAGACCAGCACGAAACGAAAGTTAAATTCTTTTTGCATTACGGGGATTTAACTGATTCAACAAATCTTATTCGTATTATTCAGGAAACTCAGCCCGATGAAATTTATAATCTTGCTGCTCAGTCGCATGTAAAAGTGTCTTTTGATTCTCCTGAATATACAGCTAATGCTGATGCAATTGGGCCTTTACGTATCTTGGAAGCGATACGCATTTTAAAACTGGAAAACAAAACCCGATTTTATCAAGCCTCTACATCCGAAATGTATGGTTATGTTCAGGAAATTCCACAGAAAGAAACAACACCTTTTTATCCTCGCTCGCCTTATGGTGTTGCCAAAGTGTATGCATTCTGGATTACTAAAAATTACCGTGAAGCCTATAACATTTATGCCTGCAACGGGATTTTATTTAACCACGAAAGCCCTATCCGGGGCGAAACATTCGTTACCCGTAAAATTACAAGAGCTGCAGCTAAAATACATTTAAATTTGCAGACCAAGTTGTTCCTTGGTAATTTAGACTCAGAGCGCGATTGGGGGCATGCAAAAGATTATGTAGAAGGTATGTGGCTGATGATGCAGCAAAAAACTGCGGATGATTATGTGTTGGCTACTGGTGTGAAAATTACCGTTCGTAAATTTGTCGAATTAGCATTTGCGGAGGTAGGTATTAAATTAAAATGGGAAGGTAAAGGTGTTAAGGAAAAGGGGATTAATACGGAAACAGGAAAAATAGTTGTTGAGGTAGATCCTCGTTATTTCCGTCCTACAGAAGTAGAATTATTAATCGGTGATGCGTCAAAAGCAAAAAAAGATTTGGGCTGGGTTCCTAAATATACTTTAGAGCAATTAGTAAAAGAGATGGTTGAAAGCGATGTGAAATTATTTGAAAGGGATAAATATCTATTGGACGGCGGTCATGATGTGATGAATTTTCATGAGTAAGCACATATTATATGCCCGATTATATAATAGGCAGAGGGTTAATTAAAATAATCAAAACTAGTTCTCTCTCCTAAATAGAGAGTTATAGAGTGTTTTAATGGAAAAAAAATCAAAAATATACGTCGCAGGTCATACTGGTATGGTAGGCTCTGCAATTATCAGAAGACTGCAAAAAGACGGGTTTGCCAATATTATTATCCGTAGCTCAAAAGAGTTAAATTTGATTAATCAGCAGGCTGCAGCGGATTTTTTTGCATTCGAAAAACCAGAGTTCGTTTTTTTAGCTGCGGCCAAAGTGGGCGGTATTATTGCTAATAGTACTTACCGCGCTCAATTCATTTATGAGAACATCATGATTCAAAGTAATATAATTCATTACTCATATTTGAATGGCGTAAAAAAATTAATGTTTCTTGGGTCTTCCTGTATTTATCCTAAAATGGCTCCCCAGCCTATGAAAGAGGAATATTTACTGACAGGGCTTTTAGAACCGACGAATGAACCGTATGCTGTAGCAAAAATTGCAGGAATTAAAATGTGTGATGCATACCGCAGCCAGTATGGTTGTAATTTTATTTCTGTCATGCCTACCAATTTATATGGGCCTAATGATAATTATGATTTGAAAAATTCTCATGTGCTTCCTGCCCTTATCCGCAAATTCCATTCTGCTAAAGTTCAAAATTTACCAAGTGTAGAAATATGGGGTACAGGATCACCGCTGCGCGAGTTTTTACATGCTGATGATCTGGCAGATGCATGCTTTTATTTGATGCAGAACTATAATGAGCCAGGTTTGGTTAATATTGGAGTGGGTGATGACATCAGCATAAAAGATCTTGCATTATTGGTGAAAAAAATTGTTAATTATCAAGGTGATTTGAAATTTG
>CAISYK010000683.1 GCA_903889605.1 uncultured Bacteroidota bacterium | reverse complement strand
CCTTCTTCATAACCAACATATCCCGGAGGAGCACCAACCAAACGGCTTACAGAGTGCCTTTCCTGATATTCGCTCATATCGATGCGGGTCATGCTGTTTTCATTATTGAATAAGAATTCTGCTAAAGCCTTTGCCAATTCAGTTTTTCCGACACCTGTTGTTCCGAGAAAAATAAAAGAACCTATCGGGCGTTTCGAATCCTGCAAGCCAGCCCGGCTTCTGCGCACAGCATCGCTGATAGCTTCAATTGCTTCCCCTTGTCCAACCACACGTTTATGTAATTCATCTTCTAAATTCAGCAGTTTCTCTCGTTCACTCTGCAGCATTCTGGAAACAGGAATACCGGTCCAGGCGGCAATTACACCTGCAATATCTTCACTATCCACTTCTTCCTTAATCATTTGAGAACCGCTTTTCTGCATTTCAGCCATTTTAGCTTCAAATGATTTCAATTCAGTTTGTGCAATCTGCAGCTTCCCGTAACGAATCTCCGCAACTTTACCATAATCTCCGTTACGTTCAGCTTGTTCAGCTTCAAATTTTAAACTTTCAATTTGTTCCTTCACTTTTTGAATGCCGTCAACAACATCTTTTTCGCCTTTCCATTTCGCCCGCAAATCAGTACGCTGATCAGCGAGTTCAGCAATTTCTTTATTTAATTCTTCTAATTTTTCCTTATCGTTTTCACGTTTTATTGCTTCGCGCTCAATTTCCAGCTGACGGATTTTACGTTCTAATACATCTAATTCTATCGGCATAGAGTTAATCTGCATGCGTAATTTTGAAGCAGCTTCATCCATTAAGTCAATTGCCTTATCCGGGAGGAAACGATCATTAATGTATCGCTGTGAAAGTTCTACCGCTGAAATTATGGCCTCATCTTTAATACGTACCTTATGGTGAGCTTCATATTTTTCTTTGATACCGCGCAGAATAGAAATTGCATCTTCAGCACTTGGCTCATCCACCATTACTTTCTGGAAACGTCTTTCAAGAGCTTTATCTTTCTCAAAATATTTTTGATACTCGTTTAAAGTAGTAGCACCAATAGCTCTCAGCTCGCCGCGCGCCAAAGCAGGTTTAAGAATATTTGCTGCATCCATCGCACCTTCACCGCCGCCAGCTCCAACTAGAGTATGGATTTCATCAATAAATAAAATAATCTCCCCTTCTGCAGCAATTACCTCTTTAACAACTGATTTTAAACGTTCTTCAAACTCTCCTTTGTATTTTGCACCTGCAATTAATGAACCCATATCAAGGGAAAATATTTGTTTAGATTTTAAATTCTCAGGTACATCTCCATTAATGATTCTATGCGCTAAACCTTCAGCAATAGCGGTTTTACCTACACCTGGCTCGCCCACCAAAATTGGGTTGTTTTTTGTACGGCGTGTTAAAATCTGAAGCACTCTTCGTATCTCTTCGTCTCTGCCGATAACGGGATCAAGCTTGCCTTTTTTCGCTTGTTCATTAAGGTTAACTGCAAATTTGTTAAGAGTATTATAGGTGTCTTCTGCTGTTTGGCTTGTTACTTTAGAGCCTTTACGAAGTTCGTTGATTGCCGCCTTCAAATCTTTTTCATTAACACCATTATCTTTCAGCAATTGTGAAATAGTATCCTTTGTTGAAAGTAAGGCAAGCAATAAATGTTCAATGGAAACATATTCGTCACCGAACTCTTTCAAATATGAAGAAGCCTTTAAAATTACCTGATTTGCATTATTAGATAAAACCGGCTGTCCGCCTGAAACTTTTGGATAACTTTCAATAATTTTATCCAATGCAAGTGAAAACATCTGGACGTTTATATTTAGTTTTTTAAGAATGAAAGGGGTAACGTTTTCATCCACTTCAAGAATGCCTTTTAAAATGTGCCCGTTTTCAATGGCCTGCTGACCGTTGGAATCAGCAATCTGCAATGCCTGCTGAACAGCCTCCTGCGATTTGATTGTAAAGTTATTTAGACTCATATTTTTATTAGTTTAATGACGGTTTTCGTGTTTTATTTTTTACTGATAAATATTAATATATTACATGCTTTAACGAAGAATTTTTAATCTAAAATCATTTGGGCGTTTCCATTTCTTAAAAAAGAAATGGGCGGGCTTTCCGCTTCAATCTTTTTGCTCGTGCCTCACAAAAAGGATTT
>CAISYK010000682.1 GCA_903889605.1 uncultured Bacteroidota bacterium | reverse complement strand
TAATGAGGGATGTTTGAGTATTCCAAAAATTAGGGAAGATGTTCTGCGTAGACCCAAAATACGTATTCAATATTTTGATGAGAATTTCAATTTTTTTGACGAAAGGTATGAAGGACTCACTGCAAGGGTTATACAGCATGAATACGATCATGTTGATGGTAAATTATTCACAGACAAAATAAGTCCTTTACGCCGCCGGTTATTAAAAGGAAAACTAGGTGATATATCAAAAGGTAAAGTGAAAATAGGTTATAAAATGCGGTTCCCTAATAAGTAGTTTGGGTTTAGTCAGCAATTTTCAATTCAGTTTAACAATTTAACAAATAAACAATTAACAATTAAAAAGTAAAATATGAAAGACTTAAAATTATTTTTAGCCCTAAGCATAACAATTTTGTTGGCATCATGTGGAAATAATAAAAATACAGAGCAAAAAACAAGTGCAAAAGAGCCCCCGCGCGAACAATATATTGAGCAAATAAAAACGATTGAAAAAGAAATGCAGAAATCGCCTGATGTAGATAACACCACGGCAAATTCAGCAATTAAAGCGTATTCAGATTATGTGATGTTTTTTCCAAACGATTCTATATCACCAAATTATTTATTTAAAGCAGGTGAAATAGCTACTGCAGCGAAAAAATATAAACAAGCTTTAGCCTTATATCAAAATATTACAAGTAAGTATCCTGATTTTAAATATATTAAGGAGAGTCTTTATTTGCAAGGTTTTTTATTAGATAATTTCATGAATGATGATGCTGGCGCAAAAATTATTTATGAAGAGATTATTTCTAAATATCCCGGTACAACGGTTGCAAACGATTCCAAATCTGCGATCAATAATTTAGGTAAAACTGATGCACAAATAATTGAGGAATTTAAAAAGAAAAATCAAAAAAAATAAATTAAAAATATTTCATATTTCAGAATTGTTGAAATAAACATAGCCTGAAATCTGAAACCATTTTAATTTTGTTAGTTCTAACTAAATTCTTTTTCGAGCAGCTCTCTTAATCGCTGAGGCGTTAAAGCATGCTTTAAATCACCTGCTTTTGAAAAGGAAATTTCTCCTGTTTGTTCGGATACAACTATTGCAATTGCGTCTGTATTTTCGGTAATACCTACTGCAGCCCGATGACGCATTCCTAGATGGGCAGGGAAATCAGAGTCCTCTGTAACAGGTAATACACAGCGTGCACCAGTAATTATATTATTGGAAATAATAATTGCTCCGTCATGTAAAGGAGAGTTTTTGTAAAAAATGCTTTCAATAATTCGTACAGAAACTTTTGCATGAATAGCATCCCCTGTATTTGCATAAAATTTTAATTCGTTGTTTTTAGTGAGAATAATTAGAG
The DNA here is from genome assembly GCA_903889605.1 of uncultured Bacteroidota bacterium. Lineage (GTDB taxonomy): Bacteria > Bacteroidota > Bacteroidia > 2-12-FULL-35-15 > 2-12-FULL-35-15 > 2-12-FULL-35-15. The sequence continues at coordinate 2,484 of CAISYK010000682.1, read as the reverse complement.
CTCCGGTTTTACTTTCGCTCATAAATTTACATGCCTTAACAATTGCGTTAATATCCAAAACCTGTTCTTTATTTACCTGCCATTTAAAATCAAAAATTCCTTTACCAAATTTCCCATTGGCGAAAATTTCGCTGGTGCCTATGAATAGTAAAAAACGCCTTAGTTCCTGCTGAAATACTATGAGCAGTGCAATAAAACCTACATCAATAAATTTACCCAATATACTTCCGAAAAGGTGCATATTTAGTGCCTTTACTATAAGCCATAATAAATAAAACAATAGAATGCCAATGAAGATATTAATAGCTACTGTTCCTTTTATCATGTAATATAATTGATAAATAAGCAGTGCTACTAGTAAAATATCCACAACATCAATCCAGCGAACTGTAATAAATGCGTGTATGAATAGATTCAGCATGATATTTTTATATGAATTTAAGAAATGTAATTGGAATATTTAAAATGTAATATGAATTATAGAGTATTGTTATACAATAATTAATTTAAGAAATGTTACATTTTAAATATTAATTCGAGAAAAGGCTCATTACTCAAATCTGCTTATGCCGTTACAACAATCGTTTTATCTGCTTTTTTAACAGACGAAATCATTGCCATAAAATCATCAAACAAATAGCGCGAATCATAAGGGCCCGGACATGCTTCAGGATGATATTGTACTGAAAATACGTTTCTGTCGGTATAACGCAAACCTTCTATGGTATTATCATTTAAGTTAATATGAGTGATTTCCATATTTTTTATTTTGGCTGCGTCTTCGGCCTTTATTCCAAAACCGTGATTTTGAGAAGTAATTTCACATTTTCCAGTTAATAAATTTTTAACCGGATGATTGATGCCCCGGTGCCCCTTATGCATTTTAAATGTTGATATTCCAGAAGCTTCAGCAATTAACTGATGTCCGAGACAGATTCCAAACGCAGGAATTGTTGAATTTATTATTTTTTTAACAGTTACGACTTCTTCAAGCATTACGGAAGGGTCACCGGGACCATTTGAAATCATAAAACCATCTGGATTCCATTTCATCATTTCTTCAAATGATGTTTTCATAGGGAATACCTGCAGGTAACATCCTCGTTCTGTTAGTGATCTTAAAATATTTCTTTTTACACCATAATCAGTAACAGCTACTTTATAGTCTGCTGCCGGATCACCCATAAAATATGGTTTCGCAGTACTGACTTTTGATGATAGTTCTAAACCTACCATTGACGGTACTTTCGAAAGTTTTTCCTGAAGTACTTCAATGTCAAGTATCTCAGAAGAAATAATGCAGTTCATAGCCCCCTTATCACGAATATAACGAACGATTGCCCGTGTATCCATATCCGAAACAGCTACTATGCCGTCTTTCAAAAAATAATCTTTTAAAGAACCGTTTGAGCGCTTACGTGAATGAAATTCGTTGAATTGTTTACAAACTAATCCTGCAATTTTTATGGAATCGGATTCCACTTCATCATTATTTACTCCGTAATTGCCGATATGTACGTTGGTTGTTACGATTATCTGGCCAAAATACGATGGATCTGTAAATATTTCCTGATAGCCGGTCATTCCCGTATTGAAGCATATTTCGCCGGTTGCAGTACCAATTTTTCCGGCTGCTTTTCCGTAAAATACTTTTCCATCTTCAAGTAATAGGATTGCTGGTGCTTTGGCTGTGTATTTCATAAGAATTTATATGTGTGGTCTGAGATATGAGATATAATTATCTCAATACCAAATACTCAAATTTTAAATAAATTTAATTATTAATCACAATTTATTACGCTGGATTTGTAGTCCAGGTGATAAATATCTATGTCTTTATTATAATAAATAGTTTATCAGGAATAAAAAAATCATAAAAAAAGGATAAAGCAAAATTACTTTATCCTTTTAAGATACAAAACTTTAATATAAAAATTTATTCACTTTTTGGTTCATCTGTTGATGTTTCAGCAACATCCTTTGCAGGAGTCGCTTTAGTTGTTTTTGCAGTGGCTCCTTCGGTGGTTTTCTTTTTAGCACCGCGTCTTGAAGCTTTTGCTTTTACAGGAGTTTTAGCTGATAACATGTTTTCGTTGAAATCAACTAATTCAATAAAGCACATATCGGCATTATCACCCAAACGACCGCCTGTTTTTAAAATTCTGGTATATCCTCCCGGACGATCAGCTATTTTAGAAGCTATGTCTTTGTACAGCATATCAACTGCTTCTTTACTTTTTAAGTATGCAAATACTGTACGTCTGGAATGAGTTGAATCATCTTTTGATTTTGTTAAAAGCGGTTCAACGTATATTCTCAATGCTTTGGCTTTAGCTACAGTAGTAGTAATGCGCTTGTGCAGGATAAGTGAACTGGCCATATTTGCCAGCATCGATTTACGATGTGCAGTCTTTCTGCCTAAATTATTTAATTTATCTCCGTGTCTCATGTTATTTTAGTATTGAGATGTCAGATGTTAGATGT
>CAISYK010000681.1 GCA_903889605.1 uncultured Bacteroidota bacterium | reverse complement strand
GTTCCATATAACCAAGGAAGAAAGCCAATAATATAAGAAAAACCAATAAACACACTCCAGCAATAACCATTTCGGTTACGGTCAGAAGCATCCCGTTTCCAATGACATTTTTCAGCCAATTATGCAGGAATGCTGCAAGTGACGAAAAGCTATATGATAGTAGTATTTTCAATTCTTAACTCTTATTATTTACTTTAAACTTTAATCTTACAACTTTAAACTATTATCTGTCAATATCAGGAATAATTAAATCGATGGTAGCCATAATTGCTATCAGATCCCCTATTTTATGTCCTTTTGAAATATGCGGTATTGCAGACAAGTTAGCGAAATTAGGCGAACGATATTTACAGCGATATGGTGTTGCCCCGCCATCACTTACGATGTAAACACCTAATTCTCCGCGGGCTGTTTCAACACGCTGATAAAATTCTCCTTTTGGTAATTTTATTACATTTTTTGTTTTTCCGACGATATCCCCTTCAGGGATATTGTCAATCAGCTGCTCTATGATATGCACCGATTGCAGCATTTCAGCCATACGTACCTGACATCTTGCCCAACTATCGCCGCCTGTTGCTAACACTTCATCAAATTGAAGTTTTTCATAACCATCATAGGGATGATGCTTTCTAATATCACAGCTGATCCCGGAAGCTCTTGCTACAGGTCCGGTACAACCCAATGAAATCGCATCTTCTTTAGTTAAAACTCCAACATCCATCATACGATTTTGGAAAATAACATTACCGATTAATATTTCATTATACTCGTGATAATTATCTTTGAATTGCTTCAATACTTCCTTAATACGTTTTTGGAAATCAGGCTGAAGGTCTGTCATTATACCGCCCGGCACTATGAAGTTTTGTGTAAGCCGCGCTCCGCAAGTTTCTTCCATGATGCTGTTGATTGCTTCACGTTCGCGGAAAGCATAAAAGAAAGGGGTGACACCGCCTAAATCAAGGCCGGCCGATGCAAACCATAAAATATGTGATCCAAGGCGTGATAACTCGCATAAAATAATCCTGATTGCTTGTGCACGTGCTGGAACCTCTACTTGTAAAGCTTTCTCCACAATCAATGCACATGCCTGATTATTCATATGTGCCGATAAATAATCCATTCGGCTGGTTATATAAATAAACTGGCGGTAGGAAAAACTTTCGCTCATTTTTTCAATTGAGCGGTGGATGTATCCTAGATGCGGTTCTACTTTTTTAATTGTTTCACCATCAAGCCACACTTTCAAACGCAGCACACCATGTGTTGACGGATGCTGCGGCCCCATGTTTACGACAAATTCGCCTTCTTCGTTGATATGATCTTCTTCTCCTAGTAACATCTATAATTCTATCATGTGTTCGTCAGAATAATTTTTTCTTAATGGATAGCCCACCCAATCTTCTTCTAAAAATATCCTGCGCAGGTTCGGATGATTTAAAAATTTAACACCAAACAAATCGAATACTTCATCTTCATTTAATTCGGCTGTTTTCCATATATCATAAACAGATTCAATCTGCGGATTGATGGTATCGGTAATTTTTGCTTTTACAACAATTGTGTGATTATGTGTTTTTGAATTTAAAAAATAAACCATCATCAAATGATCTTTCCAATCAACACAGGTTTCACAAAAAAGGTAATCAAAGTAAAACTCTTTATTTGACCGAAGGACTTTCATAACCGAAAGTAATTCTTCAGAAGGGATAATAACATTCAAAAACTCTCCTGTTTCATCAAAAGTGACAGAGGTGAATATTTGTGAAATGTTATTTTTAAGTTCTTCGTTAGTCATCTTTCGTTTGTGTGTATTAGTACACGATTCAAATTATTTTTTATCTACTTGTTTTCTGAAATAAGCGTCATTCTTAATTTTTTCCTGTAAAGCAATCATTGAATGTAAAAGAGCCTCCGGACGAGGAGGGCAGCCGGGAACATATACATCAACCGGGATAATATGATCAATTCCTTTAACAACAGAATAAGTATTATAAAAGAATGGTCCGCCTGAAATTGTGCAGGCACCCATTGCAATAACATATCTTGGCTCCGGCATTTGGTCATATAAACGTTTAAGGACAGGTGCCATTTTCATTACAATAGTTCCAGAAACAATTATTAAATCAGCCTGACGAGGTGTTGCACGCATTACTTCAAATCCAAAACGCGACCAGTCATATTTTGCATTTACAGTGTGCATCATTTCAATTGCACAACAGCTGGTACCAAAAGCCAATGGCCAAATGGAATTAGAACGAGCCCAATTTATTACTTCATCCAGTTTGGTGATCATAAATCCTCCGTCAGGAGTTTCATGAATCTGACCAGGGAATTCCAGTTTATCCTTTAAACCCATTTTAACGCTCCCTTCTTCCAAGCATATAACAAGCCCATAAACAAAATAAACATAAAAACTAAAATCTCTATAAATGCAGGCATGCCGACTTCTTTAACAACAACGGCCCATG
>CAISYK010000680.1 GCA_903889605.1 uncultured Bacteroidota bacterium | reverse complement strand
CGCAGAAATGCTTCGCAGTCATCAGTCACAGCGGACATAATAAAATAATAGTAATGACTCTCCTTGGCAAAGCTTCTGCATTAGGGATTGCAGCGTAAATCCTTTTCTTTTTTAGAAAAGATTGAAGCGGAAAGCCCGACCCTTTCTTTTTTATAGAAAGGGTAATGCCCAAAACTTTGAAGAACTTAATTAATAACTATTAATGCAGAATAAATCTTATCATATAATGTACATCGCCAAACTTACAAAAATTAAATATGAAATGGCAATTAATCTTACAAATTATTCAATTTATCTAAAGGACTAATTATTTGGTCGAAACCTTTGGTGGTAATATGTGTATACACCTCTGTTGTTTTACTGCTTTCATGTCCTAAGAGGCTTTGTATGTAACGTAAATCAGTCCCGTTTTCCAATAAATGTGTAGCAAAACTATGGCGTAATGTGTGCACGCCTACCTTCTTTTTAATCCCGGCTTTTTGTGCAGAGTCCTGCATTATTGATTGAATGCTCCTTGCAGAATACACACTGCCTGTAACTCCTTCGAAAAGATATTCTTTGGGTTTGTATTGTTTAAAGTATTTCCTCAGCACTTCAAGTAATTTAACCGAAAGCAAAGAGTACCTGTCTTTTTTACCTTTAGCTTGTTCAATGCGTATTTGCATTCGTTTCGAATCAATATCCTTTATTTTCACGTTTACAATCTCACTTAAACGTAATCCTGCTGAATAAGCAAGCATCAAAATTGCTTTGTGCTTAATGTTTTCAGTTGCCTTTAAAATTTCACCCACTTCCTGTTCACTTAAAACCGCAGGTAATTTTTTTTCCACTCTCGGTCTGTCAATTAAATACACTTTGCGTTGTCCGCCCAATACGCGTTCATAATAAAATTTTATTGCATTAATAGCCAGATTCTGGTAGGATGTTGATATTCTGCGTTCAATAACCAAATATCTCATGAAGGCAATAATCATTGACTCATCAATCATTTCAAGTTCATACCTGTGATAAAAATTAATGAATTCTTCAAATAACCCTTTATAGCTTTTAAGGGTTCTTTCGCTGTATCTTAATTCTTTTAATTTAAAAATATATTCCTCCGGACAAGTACGATAATTAGGTATATCGTATTGGGAAGTTTTTGGTTTTTTTGTAGTGTCAATTTCTTCTTCTTCATAAATCAATTTCAAATTTTCATCCTGAGCAACTGCTTTTATTTCATCTAAAAATTTTTCGGCATACGGAATACTCCAAAATTTGTTTTGTCCATTCCAAACAGCATAGGGGATATTTTTTATTGCTTTTATAAGTTCTTTGTTGATCCCTGAAATTATTTTTAACCTGCCTGAAGTAGTTTTTATAATCAGTAATTCGTTTCTGCCCATTTTCCGCTCAACATTATCTGCTGCATTTGTTTCAAATGCTTCATGAACTATTAATTCTTTAATTCTTCCTTTAAAATAAGATTTCAGCAATTCTAAATTCTTATCATAGTTGGGCACAACCCAACAATATTGCTTAGCATCCCATCTGCTAAACCGCAAAGAAAGAATAAACTGGGTATCTAAATCATTCTTCGGTAATTTAACAGCAATGCTTCTTCCGAAAACCAATATCGAAACACTGCTTGTTTTTTGAAATGCTGTTTGGTTTATTTTCTCAGGCTGCTCTACCGGTTTAGGGATATGTTCAATTTCTTCATTTTTAATGCTTGTGACCTTTTTGGGATATTCTACATCGGGAAATAATTTTTTTAATAATTCGAAGGATGTTTTGGAATAAGGAATATGCCATGCCCTATGGGTTTTACTCCATTTAGCATCAGGTATTTGTCTGAGCTTTGAAGAAATGTCGTTATTATAAGGAAAATCAAT
>CAISYK010000679.1 GCA_903889605.1 uncultured Bacteroidota bacterium | reverse complement strand
TTATAAAAAAATAAACTGTACATAAACGAACCGGCAATCACCAGGTGGAAAATAATGGAAAGCAAACATTTATCGCAATGCAGGCTCCCACTAAGATCTCTGATTTGCCTTCCCGCACCCCGCACTTTACAGTTCGCACTTGTCTTCTCGCACCTCAGGTCTCAGATCTGTCTTCTCTTGTGTATAACCAAGAATATTTGTATGTTTAGGGTATGTTTGTGGAAAGGATACAGATTATTTCACTTTTGGATTAGAACCGGGTACCAGAATAATGCTATTCGGGCGTTATGCCTTATAAAGAAGGGTTAGAACCAGCAGGTACCTGAGCCAGACAATAAATTACCAACAATTGAACTGAACAATTATGAAAAAATCAGTATTACTTTTTGGACTACTTATATTTTTAGGATATAGGAATCAAGCCCAGGATAATTTTTTTATTATCAACCCTTCTTTGGATTCCAATCTTGTCGTTGATCTGAAAGACACATTGATATATGCATATCCAGGCCCACACGCGACAGAAGTATATACGGTGGATATGGATGGAAATCACATAGCCGACATAACAATTACTGCATACGGCGATATACAGGGAGTGTATGGATATGCAAGTATTAAATTTGAAACCTCTGATAGCTGCATGTTTTCAATTGATAATTCAGTATTGGATTCTTCGTATTGTACAGTTTCAGGACAGACAACTTACGATCCCCCAAGCACATTTAAAATGGTTAAGATACACAACCTGTTTGATACACTATTGATAAATGATGATTGGAGCCAGGCCAGCACATATATTGCAAACTTAATGTACAGTATGAAATTCCCCTGCGTTCTTTATTCATTGAATAACTGGATATCCGGAGAGCATTATATCGGGATCAGGAAAATATTCAGGAACATAAATTATCTTGGATGGATAAAAGTAGAGGTTTTGAATTATTCTAAAATAGTAATGAAAGAATATGCTTTTAATGTTGAGTCATTAAGCACAGACCAATATAAGAAAACTTCGCTTCTTATTTTTCCAAACCCTTCAACTGACCGGTTAACCATCGACTGTGGCAATAAGCGGAATTTGAAATTGCAGATTTATACTACTATGGGAAACAGTGTTTTTCAAAGGAATATGACTTCCGGGAAAAACGAGTTGGATGTTAGTTATTTGATTCCTGGCATCTACTTTGTTCGATTATCCGGACCTGATGGAGTGTTTCAGCAAAAATTAATAAAGAAATAATTTTTACACGGCATAATAAATAAGGCTTCGTGTGGTACGCTCTTCAGTACTAAACATGAAGCCACGTTGCACGGAAGCCCGTTCCGCTCGTCTAAGCAGTTTGATCGTTATGGATTTTAAAACAATTTGAGTTACTCAGTGGAAGGAGAATCCGGAAAATATCTTTTGGATTTTAGTACTGGAATAAATAAAAGATGAGTAAAACTGACGGATTCATTCGATAATCAAACATTTCTGGCATTAATAAACAATACAATATCAGGTTCATTTTCTGAACAATTAAAATTTACTGCGATTTCCGGATTGCAGTTTGCGATCTGTTAACGAATGCAGGTGGACCTCTAACCGGATCAAACGGTTCGATGGTTATCGTTTTTAAAGCCATGAATCTCATGACAGGCTTGTTCAACGATAGTGAATGTTTTTTTTCTTAATTTAGTTGTTGCATTTTCCATAGTATAAGGGTTTTATTATTTTACCTTTATACTACACTTTGCCTGAAAAGGCTATCCCGTTCCCGGTTTATCCAGGGACGGGATTTAGTGCAACACTGCCTAAGCTGCCAGGGCTGTACCGGCACACTAGGCCCACCTAAAGCCCCGGCGCGCAGGCAGGGAACGTTATGGGCAACTGCGAGAGTAGCGCGTAACGAACGGGGTAAGCAAATAAAAAAATAAAAATAATAAACTAATTGCGGAGGCATCACTCAAAAACAAAGTGAAAAAACTTTACACAATTATTGCTTTAACTTTTTTAATTACAATTTGTAAAGCACAAATCCCAAATCCTGCTTTAATTGGTTATTGGCATAACTGGACTAATTTCAATGCTCCTTACATTCAGTTAGATTCTATTGATAATCGTTATATTGTAATTGAAATAGCATTTGCTGTTCCCACATCTTCATCAGATATGAATATGCTTTTTGTGCCGGAGGTAGTTACACCAAGTGTATTTACAACTAAAATTCAAACATTACAAAGCCAGGGAAAAAAGGTTTTGATAAGTATAGGAGGAGCTACCACAAGTATTGACCTTACTACTACACTAAATAAAAATGCTTTTATAAATACAATGACTGCCATTATCAACACTTATGGATTTGACGGCATTGACATAGACATAGAAAATGGAAACTCCATATTAATAAGTGGTGGAACGATAACTGCACCCTCCAATATTTCACAAATCAATTTAATAGACGCTATAAAACAAATAATGGCAAACTATCGTTCGTCCCATTCTCAAAAACTTTTACTTACAATGGCTCCCGAAACGGCTTATGTACAAGGGGGGCAATCAGCTTTCGGAAGTATATGGGGAGGATACCTGCCAATAATAGATGGGTTAAGAGATTCATTAGATGTTTTGCAGGTTCAGCTTTATAACAGCGGTTCAATGTATGGCATAGATGGAAATATTTATACACAAGGAACTGCTGATTTTATTGTAGCAATGACAGAAGCCGTTATACAAGGATTTAACACATCAGGAGGAATGTTCACTGGATTGCCTGCCAACAAAGTAGCAGTAGGATTACCAGCTTGCGCAAGTGCTGCAGGTGGTGGTTTTGTAGATTCAGCTACCGTAAAAACTGCAATAGATTATTTAAGAGGAAATGGTTCTCAACCCGGCACATATGTTTTATCAAATTTAGGCGGCTATCCTTCATTAAAAGGTATGATGACCTGGTCTATAAATTGGGATGCAGTTAGCACTTGTGCAAGTGTATATCAATATGCAAATAATTATGAAAATATTTTTGGTGTTACAATTCCCATTTCAAACCCTTTATCATCAACATTCTTGGAAATTTATCCCAATCCAACAAGCGGACAAATTACTATTCTACTTCCAACAGACAACGCTACGATTACCATTACAGACATACTTGGACAACAGATACTAAAAACACAAGCAACACAAAAGAAAACCAACTTACAACTTGACAACAACGGTGTTTACTTAGTTTACGTTACAACCAACCAAGGAACAATAGCAAGAAAACTAATTGTAAACCGCTAACAGAAGGGAAAAAACGTAGCAGCCCATAATCGAGTAGGCTGCCCCGCCGGCAACGCCGGAAGGAAGAGCCTCTCAC
>CAISYK010000678.1 GCA_903889605.1 uncultured Bacteroidota bacterium | reverse complement strand
GCTAATAAAATCATAGCAGACAGGATATTTTCAAACTTAGATTTAGACCTGAGTTGCAAAAAAATAAAAGCAATTTATCGAGATGCTTTATCATTAGGTAGTATCAACAGTATGGCTGCTTAAATTTTTACCGAACTATTGCATAGACAGACTGCATAATTCCCGCATAGAATACAAAAATTATGAATCACCTATAGTGGAGGGCTATGTTGTGGATTTTGAAACCGGAAAACCTATTGCAGAAGCGGATGTTGAGTTATACTCAGAAAGACTTTTTGTCAAAACAAATAATGAAGGCTTTTTTTCTGTAAAATCTGCACAGTTTTCTGCTGTTACAAAACCAGCAGACAAAAAGATAAGAAGTGATTTTTCATTCAGCAAAGATGGTTATGTAACTAAAACAATCGAAAATTTATTACTGCTTCCCGACAAAATAAAATTAAAAATTGTTCTTAAAAAAGGTATAGGCAGCAATAGTGAAAAATATGTACAGCATGTTTTAGATGCTGCAAAAGAAGATGCGGATATGTATGAAAAATCTATTCCTAAAAATAATTATTCAGCACCGAAAATAGATGCTGTCTGTTCTCCGATGGGATGTGTTATTCCAACAACAATTAGAGTTGGAACAAGCTGTTCCTGCACCAGCTGCAGTGTTGTTGATGTAATGAGCCTGCAGTATTATTCAGAAAGCGGAATTGATAACGAATGGATATCAAGCTGGCAATTAGAATCATTGGCCGCCGGTTCTGTGGCATACAGGAGTTACGGCGGATGGTACGTAAATAATCCTGTTGATCCCAATTTTGATATTGCATCTACAACCTGTAATCAGGTTTGGGAAGGAACTATTTATTCTAATACACAAAGTGCAGCGCAGTCCGCAGCGGGGCAAATTTTAACTGCTAATGGAATCGATCCTGCAAGGGCTGAATATTCTGCAGAAAATAATCAGGGAGGAACTTCCTATAATTGTGCCGATTGTAATGCCGGTGGAAGCGGAGCATATAGCTGTTTTTCAGATAATTTGTGCTGCGGACAAACTCCTGCAGGGCATGGGAGAGGTATGTGCCAGTGGGGAACACAATACTGGGCGCAGAATGGTCAGAGTACTCAATGGATAATAGATCATTATTATGTTGCTGCGGTAGGTTATTCTATTTGCGGTTCAAGCATTCCTCCAACTAACCTCACTGCTGCAAGTTTGAATTGTCCCCAGATAGGCGTAATACTTAACTGGGTCAATTCAGGTTCGGGATGGATGCTGGATGTTTCCGCTGATACTAATTTCACTGCATTTTATAATAAAAGCGCTGCCGGTCTTACTTCAATTGTTTGTCCTGGAGGATTTTGTGAATACCCGAATTGCGGCAGCTATCTTCAGTTCCAGCCAGGTACAACCTACTATTGGCGGATATGGGACGGCATATCCTATACTTATGGTTCTTCTTTTAATACACCAATCTGCAGTACTCTTGATACTAATTGTACAGGAAGCATTGATGATTCAGGCGGCCCAAATGGAAGTTACAGAGGAAATGAGGATTATACATACACAATTTCTCCAAGCAATGCCGACTCTATAACAATAAATTTTTCAAGTTTTGATCTTGAATTAAATTCCGATTCATTGTATATTTATAATGGTCCTTCAACAGCATCACCGCTTATAGGTTCATATACAGGAGTAAATTCACCGGGAACAATATCTTCCAATACGGGATCGATTACTCTGCATTTTATTTCAGATCCTTTTATAAATAATGCAGGTTTTTCTGCAGATTGGTCATGCACAAGTATTTCCACTGGAATAGTCACAAAAGATAATTTATTAACTTTTGAGATTTACCCCAATCCGGCAAACGCAGAAGCTTATCTTCATTATGTTTTATCAAATTATGACCTTGTCAGAATCACACTAACTGATGTTCTGGGTCAGGAAATTATACTGCTGAATAATGATATTAAAGCGCCGGGTGATCAGATTTTGCAAATAAACTTAGAGTCCTTAGCGTTGTCTGATGGAATTTATTACATTCATTTTGCCAGCTCGAAAACAGCAGCTAATATTAAGTTGATTTTGACAAATATTTATTAATGAAAAAAAAGCTTTTTATTTCAAATAATCTTTTTTGACTAATTATGAAATAGTATTAAAAAGTTATGCTTGATTGTCATAATCTAAATTAAAGTAAACCCGCCGGATATTTTTACTTTCTAAAAAAAATAAATTAACAAATTATTCACCCTCCCTTATTTTGTTAATAACTTTTTAGCATTCAATTCTATTTTAAAGCCTTCTTTTTCAAGTTGTTGGTAATTTTTGTGCCTAATAGATAAAAAAAATATTTTAATTTCTGAATATTGTAATATTAAAAAAAGTTTTAATTTAGC
>CAISYK010000677.1 GCA_903889605.1 uncultured Bacteroidota bacterium | reverse complement strand
GGAATTGAAATATTTTTTGTAAATCTCCTTTGAATAATCTTTTTTTTTCACTGCTATGTCTTTTGAAGTTATTTACAAACGAAAAAAAATTACACAAAACAACCCTTTGAGATTTCACTCATCGGGTTGTTTTGGATTAACTAACAAAGAAAAAACCACAAATCAAGAAAATGTTTTTCATCTTTTTCTTAAACACCCTTTAAAAAGAAATAGCTATTGATGTTGTAAAAAAGGTATTTGTATTTACTGCATCATTTTTAAAATTAAATATTTTGTCTTTACTGTTAAGAGTTCTTCCCTCAATTCGCCAGAACGCGTTTTCTCTTATTTTATAATCTAGGTTCAGGGAATAACCTGAAGTTTGAAATCCGTTTTCGGTTCCTGTTGCTATTATAACCCCATTTTTATCATAGTAATATTCGCCTCTTGCGGTAACAGACCATTTATCATTGAAATTCACCTTGACAATAAGAACTGGACTATACCAGCTTTTGTAATCACTGCTGCCTTTTGATTTCTGTTCCATTCCATAATCAAAACCGGCAGTAATGTGAAATTTATCAGTTAAATGGAACATAGCGTAAAAATTATTAAAGTAACGCATTTGCTGCGCTGTATCTGGTTTTTCGTTACCTATGAAAGTACTGTAGTTCAAAGTAATATTAGAATTGGGAGTATAAGTAATCTGTGTTCCAAAAGCAGGGGTATTGTTGCCGTTTGGCCGTTGAATATGCTGCCACCCATTGATAATTAAAGCGCTTAACAGCCATTTGCTGCTATCGGAAATATAAGTCAGCTTGGCACCGCTTTCATAATAAGGGCAATTCTCACCAAGGATGCTTCTTGTCAAGCCCCAACAATCTTTTGATACTGCACTTTCAAAACCAATATGGGAAGCAAAAATTCCGGCATCCAACCATAAGTTCTTCTTTTTGGAAAGTTTCACTCCTGTATTTGCTTCGTAAATATTTTTAAGAACTCCAGGTTCTGCTGAATAGTTCACGTTCATATAAGTACCTGTTGCAAGGGCAACGTTGGCCCTCACTCTATCTGTGTTATATGAAGTTTTAACAAAACCGAGATTCAGGTTAAATTCGTTGTGCCGGTTATGACTATAAAAGAATGATGGACGATTGTGGTCATTGGGCTGATTGAAATCATAAGTATAATATATTTCAGCATACCCTGTAAAACTAAGATTCGATTTTGATGTATCAAGTTGTGCGGACACAGCACCGGAAGCAAATAACAACACCAGTAACGAATATTTTTTAATAATTTGAGTTTTCATAATTTTAATTATTTAAGATTGTCTAAAGCTATATTTAATTTTAATACATTTATTTTTTCAGGTCCAAACATTCCTAACAAAGGTCTTTCAATTTTGCTGTCTACTAATTGTTTTATTTTATCTTCCGAAATATTTCTTGTTTTTGCAATACGTTTAACCTGCACCATCGCAGCTTGCGTTGAAATATTGGGATCTAAACCACTACCGCTTGCAGTAACAATATCAGCCGGCATTTCAGATTTCCTTATACCTGGATTGTGAACAAGGAATGTATCAATCCTTGATTGCACATCTTTTAAATAATCAGGATTGCTTGGCCCTTTATTACTTCCACCACTGCCTGCCGCATTATAATTAACAGCGGATGGTCTTGACCAAAAATATTTATCTTCTGTAAATTTCTGACCGATGTTGGCATAACCAACAACTTTTCCGTTTACTTCAATGGCTTCTCCGTTTCCGCCCCCGGGTGAGGTTTTAGCGATTCCTGCAATTAATAAAGGGTACAATACCGAGCATAGTATGATTAATACAGCGGTAAGTTTTAAGGATGGTAAAAGATATGTTTTCATTTTTTTAAGATGTTAGATGTTTATGTTTTAATTAAAAGAACGCTCCAATAACAAGATCAATTAATTTGATCCCGATAAAAGGCAGTAGAATCCCGCCGAAGCCGTAAATCAATAAATTACGTCTTAATAAAGCACTTGCGCCAATTGGTTTATATTCCACACCACGCAATGCCAATGGAATTAATATTGGGATAATGACGGCATTAAAAATTATTGCAGAAAGGATTGCACTTTCAGGACTGTGTAATTTCATAATATTCAATCCCTGCAATGCAGGAATAGAAGCAATAAACAGAGCAGGGACAATTGCGAAATATTTTGCGACATCGTTTGCTATAGAAAAAGTTGTTAATGTTCCTCTTGTGATTAAAAGCTGTTTTCCGATCTCAACAATTTCAATCAATTTAGTAGGGTCATTATCCAAATCAACCATATTGCCGGCTTCTTTTGCGGCTTGTGTTCCGCTGTTCATCGCAACTCCAACATCAGCTTGTGCGAGGGCAGGAGCATCATTTGTTCCATCTCCCATCATCGCAACCAACTTTCCAAGCGCTTGTTCTTTTTTGATATAGTTCATTTTATCCTCTGGTTTTGCTTCGGCGATAAAATCATCCACTCCGGCTTTTTCAGCAATAAATTTTGCTGTAAGCGGATTATCACCTGTAACCATCACCGTTTTTATTCCCATTTTTCTCAAACGTTCAAAACGCTCTTGAATGCCGGTTTTGATGATGTCCTGTAATTCAATTACACCCATTACTTTTTCATTTTCCGAAACCACTAAGGGTGTTCCGCCATTTGCAGCAATACCATTTACAATTTTTTCAATGCCCGAAGAATATTCAAATCCTGCTTTTACTGCATTTTTTTTGATAGTATCCGCAGCGCCTTTTCTGACTCTTTTACCGTTTTTTAAATCAATTCCGCTGGAACGTGTTTCTGCGGTAAACTTAATAAATACTGCATCCTTCAGAAGCTCATCAGTTGCTTTTGTTTTTGACCCTTTGGCCTTGGCTAATTCAATAATTGATTTACCTTCGGGTGTTTCATCAGCAAAAGATGCCAATACACAGCATTCAATAAAATTTCCTTCTGTAACTCCATCAGCATGATAAAAGTGAGTTGCTTTGCGATTTCCTATAGTGATGGTTCCTGTTTTATCTAATAATAACACATCAATATCTCCGGCTGTTTCAACAGCTTTCCCTGATTTGGTAATTACATTTGCCCTTAAAGCTCTGTCCATCCCTGCAATACCAATGGCAGAAAGTAATCCGCCAATGGTTGTTGGGATTAAACAAACAAACAAAGAAATTAATGCAGCAATAGTAATGGGAGTATTTGCATACTCAGCAAAAGGCTTTAATGTCACACATACAATGATAAACACTAGTGTAAATGCAGCTAATAAAATGGTTAATGCAATTTCATTGGGTGTTTTTTGACGGCTGGCACCTTCTACCAATGCAATCATTTTATCTAAGAACGATTCACCGGGTCCGGTACTTACTCTTACTTTAATTTTGTCAGATAACACTTTTGTGCCGCCTGTTACGGAGCTTTTATCACCGCCCGATTCACGAATTACCGGAGCAGACTCACCTGTAATGGCCGATTCATCAATGGTTGCCAGGCCTTCAATAATTTCCCCATCTGTTGGTATGATATCTCCTGCTTCACAAATAAAAACATCACCTTTTACAAGAGTTGATGAAGAAACTATTTTTATTTCATCTACTCTTAAATCTCCAACTGCAAAAACTTTTTTTGCCGGTGTTTCTTCACGGGTTTTGCGCAGGGATTCAGCTTGCGCCTTTCCTCTCGCTTCAGCAATAGCCTCCGCGAAATTTGCAAATAATAAGGTGAGAAAAAGAACGATAAAAACAAAAAGGTTATATCCGAAAGTTCCCTGTGATCCGTTATTATTAAATAATATGCCTATAGTAACAATCAGCATTACCAGTGTTCCGATCTCTACACAGAACATCACCGGATTTTTTACCATCACTTTAGGATGTAATTTTATGAATGATTGTTTAAAGGCTTCTGTTACCAAGTCTTTTTGAAACAATGATTTATCAGTTGATTTGCTCATAATTATATTTTTAAAAAATTGTATAAATATTTGTTTTTATG
>CAISYK010000676.1 GCA_903889605.1 uncultured Bacteroidota bacterium | reverse complement strand
TTTTGGTTCTCTAAATTCTTCAAAAAGTTTAATTTTAGTAGCTCTAGGATTTTCAGTATAAAAACGATAAGACCAACCAACAACATCATATATGTCGATAGTCACTTTAGTAAAATTATTTGTTTGTACTAATTCAGTAATACGTTGAATTCCGGCTGGCTTATCGTATTTTATAACTTCCGGCTTTATTATTGTGCTAAACTCGTCATTCCCCTTACTGGCAGCACCAATAAAAGGCGGGCAGTTAATATATTTAGTAGCAAAATCTTGGGAATTAAATAAATAAGCAATTTCCTGATTTAAATCAACTAATAAAATATTTGCTGGAATACTAACACCCTTGATACGCATGTGGTTTAGGTATTTTAATGCCTGAAAAAGAACAGTATTAATATTGTTAATATTAAGCTTAAACTCAAATATATTTCCATTATAAATACCGTCAGTGTTATCACTAAGTTCTGTATCTAGGATTCCAAATTTACCAAAAAATTCAATTTGACCATCTCTCTCAGATTTAAAGCTTTTACTCATAACTATATACTATCAAAAATTTTAAAATAAGAAAGTCTAAACCTCTGAAGTCTTACCTCAGGAGTTAGAGCAATCCGAGCATTTTTGCCACTTCTGTTTTATTAAAACCGACAGCCCAAGAACCATCTATTACGATCACTGGCACCCCCATTTGGCTAGTTAAGCCAACCATTTCTTTTCTTTTTTCTATATCACTAGCTACATCGTATTCGGTGTAAGCAATTTTATTTTCAGCAAAGAAATCTTTTGCCAAATGACAATAGTGACAGCTTGGTGTTGAATATATTTCTACTTTTTTCATCACATTAAAAATTAATTATTCGTACATATATCGTGTATATATAAAAATAGTTAATTGATTATTTTTAATACTCTATTTTAGCATACTTACCCAAAAAAGAAAAAAATGATATTATTTCAGTAGCAAAGCGGGCTTGCCCGCCGAAGCTTTAGCGAAGGCGGGATTAGTTTAGTGGTAGAATGAGTCCTTCCCAAGGATTAGACAGGAGTTCGATTCTCCTATCCCGCACAATTAAAGTGGATTTAATTTAAAATTGTTCCCCATATGCTTCTCGGACTCTAAAATCTCTTTCTCCATCATTTCCACGGCTTCTAGAGGGTATTTACCAGAAGCACTCTCTTCAGAGAGCATGACTGCATCTGCGCCATTTAAAATGGCATAAGCGACATCGGTGACTTCTGCTCGAGTAGGAATATTGTGTTCAGTCATGGAAAACATCATCTGGGTGGCTACTATCACAGGCTTGCCAGCCTTTTTACATTTTTCTAAAATATCTTTTTCAATAAATGGAATTTGTTCGAGTGGCACTTCATTGCCCAAGTCTCCTCTGGCAATCATCACAGCGTCTGTGACCTCTAAAATTTCATCAATCTTTTCAACTGCAACTTTTCTTTCTATTTTTGAAATAATTGGAATAACTTTTACCTGCCTGCCGGCAGACAGGCAAATCTTTTTCATATGTTCTCTTAGTTCTAAAACATCACCAGCACAACCGACGAAAGACATAGCAATATAATCTACGTTTTG
>CAISYK010000675.1 GCA_903889605.1 uncultured Bacteroidota bacterium | reverse complement strand
GAAAAAGTGGTTCAGTATCGTTCGGTACGAGTGGTTCAATATCCTTCGGTAGGGTGGTTCAGTTTAAATCGGTAGGGGTGGTTCAATATGGATCGGTACAGACAAATATGAAGTATTCGATAAAAATGGTAATTGGCGAAAGAAAATTTGTTTTGATAATGAAAAACCTCCCTCAATAATTGAACGAGAAATTGAATACTACTAATCAGTTCACTATGACCTTTATATAACTTCAAATATGAAACTATCATATATTCTTTCATTTGTTTTGGTAATAAATTTTTCTTTATTGCTGGCACAACAAAACAATTCTTCAACACAAATTTCAGATGTACAGATTAAAAATAATTGGATTATAGTATTCAATTCAAATGCAAAAGAAATTTCACGTATGCCACAATCAAAGAATGAAGTTGTTGGTATTGCTGGAGATTTTTTTGTTGTTACTGCAAATAATTGGATAATAACGTATAATGAAAAGTGTAAAGAAATTGCTCGAATGCCTTCTTCTAACAAACAGGTAAAGGGTGCAGTAGGAAATTCATTCACGGTATTGAGTAATAATTGGATAGTCACTTACGACAAAAAATGCAAAGAAAAAAGTCGCAGACCTAAATGAAAAAAAAACAAAAACAAAAAAAGAATATTAAAAAAATGCAAAAAAGCATTTTTTTAATATTCTTTTGGACTTTTTTCTCATATACTTTATTTGCAATAACAATACCCGACACAATAATTACTAAATGCAACACAGCTAAAGACGTTCAAATACTTAGCCACCGTGAGAAAGGAGTTATTCTTTATGTCAATATCGCAAGATATTATCCAAAATATTTTTTAGATAATATACTTATTCCTTATATGGACTCCGCCAAGACAAATAAAAAAAGTATGTTTTATAAAACACTACTGACTGATTTGAACAATGCAAAATCATTGAACCCGCTTACCTTTAACGCAAAACTTTATCCGATTGCAAAAAAACAAGCAAGAAATATGGGTTGGAGTGGTAAAGTAGGCCACAGTAGCAGTAGAGGAAAAACATTTGAGGAACGGACTGTTGACTTTTCAAGATGTGGAGAAGATTGCAGTTATGGATATAGAAATGATTTGGACATTGTTTTTCAATTAATGCTTGATGAAGGCGTTCCTTCGCTTGGTCACAGAAAGAATATTCTTGACCCAAGTTATAAGACAATTGCTGTTTCAATCTACAGACACCGAAAATACAAATGGAATTGTGTTATTGATTTCGCCTTATAAAATAAATGAAACTAAAAACAAATAATTATGGAAGCAATAGAAAATTGGGTAACAAAACGAAAAGAAATTTCTGAGGAAATGATAAAACATCATCAGCAAAATGACAACAATGATATGTATTGGAAGCAACTCGGTGAAAGAGATGCTTACAATAATGTTTTAAAATTAATTGAAGAGCTGAAACACAAACCTTAAGAATAGAAACAGACCCGTAGTATTTTTTGAACTATGGGTATTAGGCTTCTGTGTGTAAAGACCATTGCGTGTTTTGACCGTAATAATTTTCGGAACTATGTTTTACGACACTTGTGTATTAGGCCTGTCCCGCCATACGACCGCAGGGTTTTTAAAATGTTACCTTACGACCAGTATGTATGAGGCCTGTAGGGTGTCACGACCGCAGGGTTTTTAAAATGTTACCTTACGACCAGTGTGTATGAGGACTGTAGGGTGTCACGACCGCAGGGTTTTTAAAATGTCACCTTACGACCAATGTGTATG
>CAISYK010000674.1 GCA_903889605.1 uncultured Bacteroidota bacterium | reverse complement strand
CGCTGCCTTTCCGATTATTTTATTTTATATAAACCCCGCGATATTGTAAGCGGTGATTTTTATTGGATTGTGGAAAAGGATTCCTGCCTGTATGTATGTACTGCAGATTGCACCGGGCACGGAATCCCTGGCGCTTTTATGAGCCTTATTGGGATGGGCATTCTTAATGAAATCAGCTATTCCAAAACTCATATCAGCCGCACTGATGAAATTCTTAATGAACTGAGGAGGATAATAATTTTAGCGGTCAATCCGGAAGGAGCCACTGTAGAAGGTAAAGATGGCATGGATACAGTACTTTGCCGTTACGATTTAAAAAAAATGGAATTAGAATATGCTGCGGCAAATAATTCATTTTACATTGTCAGGAATGGAGAACTGCTCACATTCAAGCCTGATAAAATGCCGGTAGGAAAGCATTACGGCGAATTCAAACCATTTACCCGCAGAATCATTCCCTTGATAGAAGGTGATTGTATTTATACATTCACCGATGGATATGTGGATCAGTTTGGCGGTCCTAAAGGAAAAAAATTCAAATCCAAGCAATTGAAAGAATTGATTTTGGCCAATTGTCACAAACCGATGAAAATGCAAAATGAAATCTTAAATAATACTTTCGAATTATGGAAAGACAGAAATGAGCAGGTGGATGATATTTTGATAATTGGTATTAGGGTTTAATATTTCTATTGTTGAAATATTTATTTATATTTGTTTATGCATTCAATTTTATTGTCTAATTTTTTTATCGGATTAAATAAATCTTGCCATCATTAACCTAAAACAAAAAAAATGAAAACAAAAAAAATTATCTTTAAGAGTATTTTAGCAATAACATTTGCTGTCTTCATAATAGAAGGTTGTAAAAAAAAGGAGGAGCCGGCCCCAGTCCCTGTCCCGGTAATACCTTTTGTTTCTCCTACTGACAGCAGCAGCCATCAGAAAAGAGCTGATGACCAATCAAATATTGAGAATCAATCTAACCAAGCCATAGATGATGCTAATTCAACATTGATGGGGGTGTCAACAACAAGAACTAGCTGCGGAATGACAGTTGATTCATCACAAAAAGCCGACGGTATTATCACAATGAATTATGATGGCACAGTTGAATGTCTTAGTAAAAAGCGCTCAGGGTCTATTACCCTTAAACTTAAGGTTTCAAACGGGGTTATTACCAGGTGGTCAACCCCGGGTGCAAAGCTTGAACTTACATATAATAGTTACAAAGTTACTTATCTGCCATCTAATAAATCCATAATCTTTAATGGAACTCATAGTATGACTGATGTTACAGGCTACACATTGCTCAGTATATTGAATGGCACTACTATTCTTTGCAAAATAAGAGGAAGCATGCAGATAACATATGACGACGGCTCCCAGCGTACAATTAATACAGCAAGAACTAGGTCATATGATGTTAAAATATCATACCCTTTTCCATCCCCCTCCGACCATTGTGATATTACCGAAAGTGGAGATTCAACTTTAAGCGGTATTCCTAACACCGCATTTTGGGGATATAACAGAGTAAATGATTATTATACTGTTGTTATATCTGAACCTATTAAATATAAAACCATGGGCGCTTGTTTATATAAACCTAAAGGAATAGCTATAATTACCTGGGGAACTCACCAAATTACTATTAATTATGGTGTCCCTCAAAATGGTCCTTACCCTGATGCCGCGTCATGCCCTTGGGGGGTTCAATATATGTGGACATTTAATTCAGTGTCTTACAGCTTTAAGTTACCATATAATTGGTAGATTTACTTTAATGACTTGTTTATTAACCCCATCCTTCGCTTTTGACTAGGATGGGGTTTCTTTTTGTTATATTGCGGTCATCATCTCTAAAATTACCTTGACGAAACCTATATTTGATTAATTTTGCTGAACAGCATAAACTTTAAAATTCAACACCCCAGCCTTTAAACTCGATTAAATAATTATAAAAACAATAAACATGAAAAAAAATAATCCAATTTTTAAGATTATTATTTCAATAATATTGGTTTGCTTCATAAATGCAGGTTGTAAAAAAAAGGAGGAGCCGGCTCCAGAACCGCCTATTGTTACTCCGATAGATTATACTGCCCAGCAGTTCCTTAGAGCTGCGGATCAATCCAATGTTCAGAATGAAAGCACCCAGGCTAATGGATGATGCTAACTCCGCGTTACAGGATGTTTCAACAACACGTGGTATACAAACATACTGCGATATTGTAATTGACTCATCACAAAAAGCAACAGGCCAACTGATTTTGATTTATAACGGTACCGTCTGTTCCGGTAAGACCAGGACTGGCTCTATCACTATCAACCTTCCTTTTAATGGGTCTGCCGTAACGAGATGGTCGGTAGCTGGGTGTAGAGCTGTCCTTACCTTTTATAACTACAAAGTTACTAATGCATCGAATAATAAATCATTAACTTTAAATGGTTCCGCAAGTATGATAAATGTGAATGGAGGAGGATACCTTCAACTCGTTTTGGGCACACCTATTATTAACCAAGTAAGAGCAAATATGGCGTTGACTTTTGATGACGGCACCACTCGTAACTGGAAAACTGCCGCAAGAAGAACCCTTTCTTATATTGGAAGCTACCCGAACGGCACACTAAAATCTGCTATTGCTGGAGATACAATTATTGGATCACATAATAAAGTGGAAATGTGGGGCACTGACAGAGCTGGAGAAAATTTCACCATTGATATGCCTACCGATTACTCGTATGACATCTATAATCCCGGTACAAATTGTATATATAAACCGTTAACAGGTATGAAGGTAAATTATTGGATAACACATGAACTTACCCAGACTTTTGGTGTTGATGCAGCAGGAATTATTGTTGCTTCGGGCTGTCCGTATGGTTATAAATATTCATGGTATGAAGGCTCAGATTTTCATGAATATGTTCTGCCATATCCTTATTAGAACCAGAGATAATTTTATATAAATGGGTATACAATAATATTATCCGCATCTTTTTTTGGTGTTTTGTTTTGCAGGTTGCTGTTTGCTTTTCTGCAAAAAAATATCTTCCTCAATAATAAACAGGCATATTTTTTTCCTTAAAGTATACGATATGCCGTACACTAAATAAGAGAATTGCCAAATACCTTTTATGCAAAAATGAAATAACCGAAAAATTGGATAACAATTATTTGACAAAACAATTCTTAATCATATTGTTGATAAACTTAAAAGATTGTTATGCAGTCATTTAGCGTAAATGAATTGTAAATATTTATTTGCTTTCTAATTGTTTTTTCAATAATATTGTTGACGGTTTTTTATAAACCCTATCAAACTCAAGATTTTTTTTGAGAATTTAATGTTTATACAATGCAAGTATTGTTCTATTACAAATCATCATTTAAAAACTTAAAAAAAACATGAAAACAAAAAATTCAATTTTTAAAATTTTTCTGGTAATATCATTTACTGGTTTGGTAATAGCAGGATGTAAAAAAAATTCGGAACCTACTCCGGCCCCGGCTCCATTTGTTCAGCCTGCACCTAATGGAAGTATTTCCCAGCAGACTCAAAAAGCTGCGGATCAAAACACTTTCGAAAATGAATGCAACAAGGCAATGGACGATGCGAACAATGCTATGCAGGATTGTTCAAAAACAAGAGCCGTACAAGCGGTTTGTAATATGACTGTTGATACATCATTAGCATTTCAGGGGAAGATTACATTGAATTATACTGGTAATGACTGCCTGGGCTTAACTTCACGTACCGGCTCTATTATTATTCAGCTACCTTATAACGGAACAGTAACAACATGGACAACGGCAGGCGCTTTAGCAAAGCTTACGTTTGTTAACTATAAGGTAACACGCTTGTCAGATGGCAAATATCTTATCTTTAATGGTTTCCATAGTATTAAAAATGTTAACGGAGGAGGAACAATCCAACTTTTATTGGGTGCTACAATTGTTCACCAAATAAGAGCAAATATGCAGGTAACATTTGACGACGGAACAAATCGTACATGGCTTGTGGCAAAAACAAGAACATTTTCCAATACTCTTGGTTTAGTTAAAGCCACTATAGCAGGTGATACAACCTTCGGCACCTATATTCATGCTGCTGTTTGGGGAACAAACCGATTAGGACAGCCTTTTACTGTTGATATGCCAACGGCTTTTTCATATAATATGTTTGGTTCAACATGTCTATATAAACCTTTAACAGGGGTTATAATTGATTACACACCAACATTTACTTTTACCGTTACTTACGGTGTTGATATACTTGGTAATCCAGTAACAATAGGATGCCCTTACGGATATAAATTTACATGGGTTGACCCTAACGGTAATAACCAACAGGTTATTCTGCCGTATTAAGAATTTTATTTAAACTGCCCGCTTATACTTGAAAACTCCCATCTTTCCATTTTTGGAAGGATGGGAGTTTTGTTTTGTTTTGAGGATTTCTGAGCAATTGGTAATTTATACCAATGCTAATAAAGAATTAATTCAATATTTAATTTAACACGCTTTCAAGAATCAAATTAATACGAATTGCTGCGTAATATTAGCCATTGATAATACACATTCATGCAGACAAATCTGTGAAAATTTGTGAAATCTGCGGTAAAAAACAAAAACAACAAATTGCCCATGCGCACCCCGAGACAGAGCCTCGTGGAATTAATTAATTAAAGAATTGGACTATTACATATCCTGCATCAGTAATAATTGCAGCTGCCGTCATACGGTTCTTGTAAATTATCAATTTTACAAGAAAATAATTCAAATCTTTATTATACAGTAAGGCCCGCAAAAAAGCAGTCCTTTATACATAAAAGGAAATCGATATTTTTTACTCTTCTTTTTTCTTGAAGGTCATAAAAATTGAAATCCCCAGACCGGCAAACAACAGAATACATGAGATCAATGAAATTCTTTCACCTGTATGGTAAACTGTTGGTTCAAACTTAAATTCAATTTCATGCTTTCCTGCGGGAATGCGCAATGCGCGAAGCACATAATCAGCACAATAATGAGGCTTTAATTCTCCGTCGATGTATGCGTTCCATCCTTTGTCATAATAAATTTCGGAAAATACAGCCAGTTGTTCACTGCCGGCACTTGATTCATATTTAAGATGGTTGGGTTTATAATCCAGCAATTTAATGGAGCCGGATACATCCTTTTTCGCAGTGAACCCTTCTAAATATTTGCTGAAGCGCTCGTCAATAACCGCCGTGCGTCCGGGGCTTATTTCTCCGATCGATTTAATTTCCTCGTCGGCATTTTTTACCATTTTAACATCTCCTACAAACCACGCATTACCTAATGCATACCTGTTTTGTAAGGGAGAAGCGTCCTTATTGTATATAATATATCTCGTATTCAGCATATTCAATACACCTTGTTTTGCGAATTCTGCCCGTAATGAAGAATCATTAGGATTGGATTTTAATGTATTCATTATGTCCTGAATACTGTTTTGAATATGCATATCAATCAAATCCTGATATCTTCTTAATTTGGCCGCATGGTATCCTCCTACTGATTTGTGGTAATACGATGTTCCTGCTTCATTAAAGGTATTTACGGCAATATTCAAAACACGATAATCAGGATCTGTATCTTCTAAAATTTCCTGGCTTGCTTTTGTCAATGGGAATGGTACTTTTGCTTCCTGTTTTGATTTGAAATTT
>CAISYK010000673.1 GCA_903889605.1 uncultured Bacteroidota bacterium | reverse complement strand
GCTAGCTCACTTGGTAGAGCGCATCCATGGCATGGATGAGGTAACCGGTTCGATCCCGGTGCGGTCCACAAGCATAAGAAATTATATCTGCTTATAATTTCTTATGCTTGTGGAAGACGGAGCGATGTTTTGTGAGCTATTAGCGAACAAAACCGCGAGTCGGGGTCGCGAACACTTATATATTTTGTAAATTAGAATAATTTTCAAAATATTTAGTGATTCGTGATACACAAAAAATCGCCTAAAATAATGGGCTTATAGTAAAGTGGTATTACGCAGCATTCGCATTGCTGAGGCCCGGGTCCGATTCCCGGTAAGTCCACCGCATCATTATTAAACGGGACATGGTGTAACGGTAACATTCACGACGCGCCCTCACACCTTTTTAAAACGGGGTATAGTGTAACGGTAACATGCACGATTCGGGTTCGTGAGACTCCGAGTTCAAATCTCGGTACCCCGACAAGAGTGAAAAAGGTGAAAGGGTGAAGGTTCGTGAGATTCTGGGTTCAAATCCCAGTACTCCGACAGAAAGTTTACAGGGTGAAGGTTCGTGAGACTCCGGGTTCAAATCTCGGCACCCCGACTTTACATTTTTTTACTTTTATTTAAGTGAATTTTATGTTAGTATCTTAAAAATGAATAAAATATTTTTTAAAACAAAGGATTTTATAAAAAGTCACAAATGGCTTTCAGTTTTTATAGCCATAGTTATCATAGTTATTTTGTGGGTAATGATTTTTAGAGGTTCATCAAGCACTAAAATAGAAACTGTTACAGCAAAAAGACAAGCAATTACGGAAATTGTTAGTTCTACTGGTAATGTTAAACCACTTTCAGATGTTGATTTATCTTTTGAAAAAGGTGGACGAGTATCTTACGTCTCAATTTCCGTAGGAGATAAAGTTTATGCAGGGGAATTGTTAGCATCTGTGTCAAATGCTGATTTGGTTGCAGGAGTAGATCAAGCAAATGCCGGCTTAAAGATAGCACAAGCAAGTCTTGAGACATTAAAAAACGGTTCTACTCCTGAGCAAGTAGCTCTTTCTGAATCACAAGTCCAAAAAGCTCAAAATGATTTAACTCAAGCAAAACAAAGTTTAATCAATTCCATACAAGATGCATATGCGAAAGCTGATGATTCTATCAGAAATAAAATCGATGTAATGTTTACGAATCCGCGATCAGAAAGCGTACAATTAAAATTTCAAACAAATGATTCACAATTAAAAAACGACATAGAGCAGAGAAGAATTACGGTGGAAAATCTACTTATCTCTTGGAATGATAGCATAGTTGAATTTAGCGGTACTTCTCTTATAGACCAGATCGAAAAACAAGCAAACACAAACCTAGAAACCACAAAAAATCTTTTAGAAAAGATTGCATTAGCGGTAAATAATTTAAATCCCGATCCTTCAATTACACAAACAATTATTGATGCGTGGAAAATAAGTATTTCTACCGCAAGAACAAATATAGGTCTTGCAATAAGTGGTCTTTTCTCAAGTATCAATCAATATCAAGTTTCTTTGTCAGCACTATCTATTGCTCAAAACAACCTTGCTTTGACTAAGGCAAAAGCTACCGCAGAACAAATAAATTCGGCCGAAGCATCAGTGGAAGAAGCCATGGCAAATATAGATAATGCAAATGCTCAACTTGCTAAATCAATCATAAGATCTCCAATAAGCGGAGTAATTACAAATATAAATGCAAAAGTTGGAGAAGTGATACAGATAGGTACAATAGCAGTGTCTATAATTTCTTATGGCGATTATCAAGTGGAAGCTTTTATTTCAGAGGCAGATATTTCTAAAATAAAAATTGGTAATTTGGCTAGCACAACACTTGATGCTTATGGTAGTGGTGTAAATTTTGAAACAAAAGTAATTAAAATTGATCCAGCAGCAACAATCAT
>CAISYK010000672.1 GCA_903889605.1 uncultured Bacteroidota bacterium | reverse complement strand
TTTTTTTCACAAAACAACCTTCATGCTTTTTTCTTTTTATTCTACTTCAATGCCCATAAATTTTTATACATATCTTTGTTAATAACGACTCTAAAAAATTACCGAACTATTGATTATAAAACAAATACTTCTCATAATGTAAAATATTTTTTAAATTTATCCCTCTGTGATAGGATCTTTAGCAAATTATATAGAAAAGGAAAAACTTTTTTACTCTGCGGATAAAATACTGCTTACAGTCAGCGGCGGTATTGATTCCATGCTGATGTGCGAATTATTTCACAAGGCAGGATTTAAATTTGGAATTGCCCACTGCAATTTTCAATTGCGCGGTGCTGAAAGCGATTCAGATGAAGCATTTGTTAGAACTCTTGCAGAAAATTACAATGTTCCTTTTCATTTTTCTGCTTTCGACACGGCAATTTATTCAAAAGCTAACAAACTTTCCATACAAACGG
Organism: uncultured Bacteroidota bacterium; assembly: GCA_903889605.1. GTDB lineage: Bacteria > Bacteroidota > Bacteroidia > 2-12-FULL-35-15 > 2-12-FULL-35-15 > 2-12-FULL-35-15. The sequence continues at coordinate 2,218 of CAISYK010000672.1, read as the reverse complement.
CCGCCCGGCAATTGCGCTATAAATGGTTTGAGGAAATAAGAGAACAATACAATTATAATTATATAGCAACCGCTCATCATAAAGATGATTCCATTGAAACATTTTTGATAAATCTTGTTCGCGGAACAGGCATTTCGGGTTTGCACGGAATTCTGCCTAAACATGGTAATATTATCCGTCCCATGCTGTTCACTTCAAAAAACGAGATTGAAACTTATGTTAAAAAGCATAAACTTGAATACAGGTCCGATTCCAGCAATAAGTCTGATAAATATGTCAGAAATAAAATCCGCCTCCGCATAATTCCTGTTTTAAAAGAATTAAATCCTGGACTTGAAAACACTATCAGTAATAACATACAGCATTTACGTGATGTTGAGTTAATATACAAAAATGATATAGAAGCCAAACGCTCAAAAATTGTAAAACCTGACAAAAACAGTATTTCAATTTCAATTAAACAATTAAACAATTTAAAGCCGGTCACCACTTATTTATATGAGTTTTTGAAGCCGTATAATTTTAATTCAAGTACTGTCGAAGAAATTATAACCGCACTTGAAGGGGAATCTGGAAGGCTGTTCTTTTCGGAGACTCATCGTTTGATTAAAGATAGGAAGTTATTGATAATCGAACCAAGAATTAAGAGTCAAGAGACAAAAATCACGACGCTTGAATCAAAAAACAAGACAAAGGTTTCAGAAATACTGATTTCAAAAAATCAGAAAGAAATTAAGATTAACCGCTTTAAATTAATTTTCAAACCTGAAATATATACTGCAGATTCAGAAATTCCAATATCCCCGCTATCAGCGGTATTGGATTTTGATAAGCTTGCATTTCCACTTGAAATTCGAAAATGGCAAAAAGGCGATGTCTTTTATCCTTTAGGGATGAAGGGCAAAAAAAAATTAAGCGATTTTTTTATTGATAAAAAACTATCTATCAATCAAAAAGAAAACACGTGGTTACTCACTTCTGCGGGCAATATTGCATGGGTAATAGGTCATAGAATTGATGACCGGTTCAAAATTACCAATAAAACACTCAAAATTTATTTTGTAGAATTGGTTTAGGTATCTTACCTTTGAAATCCTTATGCAAGACGAAATTATTTTTGAAGAAAAACAATATATTGGCTACAATAAATGGTCGATACTTTGGCGTACTGTTTTAGCAACGTTTTGTTTTTTGCTTTATTACTGGAGCGAAAATCCTAAATCTGTTGATGTTTCGGGAATTATTATTCCTTCATCACCTGTTGACGAAAACTCGGGGCAGCTATTCTTTTTAATGGGATTAATTATTATGCTGCTTTCTTTAATACTTATTTTTGTACTGCATATTCATACAAAAGTGATTAACAACAACCTTATTCTTGATGGGCTTTGGACATCACGCAAGGTGAAAATTGATTTAAGCAGTATTGTTGATGTTAAGAAAGTAAAATACAGCATTTATCTTTTAAACCCTCCGATATATAATCTGCACTTCAAAAATGTAATTCGTTTTTTTACGAAAGGCAATGATGCCGTGGAGCTTACAGACAAAGACGGGCTTAAATATCTTATAGGCAGTCAAAAAGCAGATGAATTAGGCAACTTGTTAAAGCGGTTAACTGTTGAAAATAAAGTATAAATCTTTTTGTAAAATTTGTAACGTTTCTTATTTTTGTTCGTAGGAAACCATATTTCCTTTTATAATTAAACTTTAAACCCTAGCAATATGATAAACTCTACAAATGTAAGCAAGCCTCTTTCAATTGAAAAAGAAAGTATCCGCGGTTTAAAATTTCCTGAAAATGATGTTTTATCAGCAAAAGATGATATTAAAATCAGGAACTCACATCTGGAAAGAGCCTTGAAATTAGGCAATTTGGAACATAATAAGATTAAAATTGTGTTTGAAGATTCTGAAGGGTTAAAACAAGTAGAGACAACTGTATGGGGAGTAACCGACAAGAGGGTAATATTAAAACACGGAGTTCTTATTCCAATTCACAGGATACATGAGATCAAGTAAAAACGATTATTCTTTATTTTTATAATAGCTCCGAAATTTCGGGGCTATTTTTTTTACCTTTACACGAGACAAATTAAAAAAGAAAGTACCTGCTTTCATTAATAAGGATAATAACGAGTATAAAAATTATATGAAACATATTTTTAGATTAGGCATACTGTTTTTACTAAGCAGCATTATTTTAAATAGTGTAAAT
>CAISYK010000671.1 GCA_903889605.1 uncultured Bacteroidota bacterium | reverse complement strand
CTTGCTTTTTTGTAAGCATCCAAAGCTGCAGTGTAATTTTTTGAACGATTCCAAAGTTTTCCTATTCGTAATATTGCAGTAACAGATTTTGGATCCAGCTTTGCTGCTTCTTCATAAAATGAAATAGCCTTCGAACCATCGTTGCTTTGCTCTAATACTGCATCGCCTTTTAAGAGTAATACTTCTGGATTTTTTGGTTCAAGCTTTTGGGCCAAATCAAGTAATTTATTTGCTTCAACAAAATCTTTTGTCTCTGCATTAATATATACTTCAGCAATCTTTAATAATACGACGGCATTTTTTCCGGCAGCTAATGTTACTGCTTTATAAAAATTAGCTTTTGCATCGGCTTGTTTTCCTTGATACCATTGTATTTTACCTAATCCAACATAAGGAAGCGGATTTGTTGCATTTACATCTGCTCCCTTTTGGTAAGTAGTTTTTGCGGTTTCAATATTGTCCTTTTCAAAATAGTTTTCACCGTGGTAAAAATAAATTTCACCATTATTCGGCTGAGTTGAAAGCAGCGTCTTAAAGGATGCGTCAGCTTTCTCAAACTGCTCATTAGTAGTTTGTTTTACCGCATCTGATAGTGTCTGTGAAAGGATAGAAGATGATACAAACATTAAAGAAATAAAAAAGCATTTAGTCAATTTCATAATATTTTTCTAATTTAAGTTTTATATAAGAGAGGTTTCGGATAACGAATTGTGACGAATTTACGAAAAATTCAAATATGAGCAGATTACTATGTTAAAAGCCGCAAACAAAGACTAGTAATTTCGTGTTTTATTAGATAATTGCTGCATCGGTTTTTTACTTAGTATTAATCTCAATAAGCCTTACAGGTGCTACTGCAGGTATTAATCCTGCTTTTAAAATCATTATCTGCCCTTTCTCGCCAGCCACAAATGATACAAATCCCATACCAAGTCCTGCACGTGTTTGTCTGTTGATCATATAAACACCCCTGGTAAATGGGTAATCTTTTGTTTTAATATATGCCTGATATGGCTTCACAGCTTTTGAATCTGGATCCTTTGAAAGGGCAAGTACTTTTATTTTTTTTAGAAAATTTACTGTTAATGTATCGTCACTGTCGCTGATCCAGTTAACACTTAAAACGCCTATTGCATCTTTATGTTTACTTACATAATCAATTACTTCCGGGTTCGACTTCACTGCAAAAGCGTTTTTTGAAAATTGCTTTCCATGAAGTAATGAATCTTTCATATAACTTGTATTTGCTGAGCCGTTATTATCAAATACAATATTAATTTTTCCAAGCTGTGATTTTTTATTTATTTGATTCCATAAAGAATCCTGACCAAGTAAAATGGACTTTATTTTTTCAACTGTCATTGCTGTGTCAGTATTCTCATTATTCACGACAAAAGCAATGGCATCTTCAGCTATTTTAGTTGATATCGGGAAAATATTTGCCTGCTCAAATTGTTTGCGTTCATTACTTGTTAAATCGCGGCACATAACAGCCACTTTGCAGGAATCGTTTATTAATCTTTGGAGGGCTGCGGTTTCAGGCAAGTATTTTGCATGTACTTTCGCATTTTTATACAAAGATTCGAAGGTGTAAATTTGGGTGTCAAATAATTGTTGGAACGATTCGTCGACAACAATATTTACATCACCGGATGTTGGAGTATCAGTAGGTTCATCTTTTCCTGCCGAACAGCCGTAAAAAAATAATACAGAGG
>CAISYK010000670.1 GCA_903889605.1 uncultured Bacteroidota bacterium | reverse complement strand
TATTAGTTAAAATATATATAAACGAATGATTGATAAACAAAAGATTCAAACTTTACAGGATTCATTAAAATTGTTTTTCGATAATGACGAAAAAAGCATGTCATTCACAGTGGACTGCTGCTTGAAAGATCGAATTAGTTTTATTGAGAAAGTGATATTTTCGCAAAGCTCTAAAGCCGCTTTCTATTTTAGATTTTTCTTATCTAAACTGGCATATTATATTGATTATTCTCCGATAAAAGTCTTTATTTACAGATTAATTGGAATAAAAATAGGCAAAGGCGTTTTTATTTCTCCTGATGTAATTATTGATGTGCATTTCCCTCAATTAATCAAAATTGATGATTACGCAATACTAGGTTTAGGTTCTGCCGTTTTTTGTCATGATTTCATAAGTAATATGTATCGCTTAGGTCAGGTGCATATTGGTAAAGGAGCAGTAATTGGCGCATATAGTTTGATAGGATGCGGTGTCCATATAGGAGAACAAGCTAATATAGGCGCAAAAAGCGCCATTGGAAAAGACGTACCCGATTTTCATAAACAACCTCAAAAATTAAAATCGGATGACTAAAATATATTCTCATACATTATCACTCTGCAATATCTGTAAAGAGAAAATTCCGGCGCGGATTATTCAAACAGACAACAAGGTGTTTATGGAAAAAAAATGTCCTGAACATGGTTTTTTTGAGACACTTATCTCTTCAGATATAAATTGGTATGAGCAAAGCAGAACGTATGTTAAAGCTGGGCAAATACCGCTGCTGTATAATCAGGACAAATTCAAAGGATGCCCTGAATCCTGCGGATTCTGCACACAGCATCAGCAGCATACTTGTCTGCCGGTAATCGAAATCAATCATCTATGCGATTTAACCTGCCCTATATGCCTTAAAGGCGAAGGCATAAAGGGAAATATGACCACCATTGAATTTGCTGGTATTATTGATAACCTTATTGCCGCAGAAGGAAAGATTGAAGTCGTAAATATCAGCGGCGGAGAACCTTCTCTTCACCCGCAATTGGTCGAAATGCTGGAAATTGCATCTGATAAAGGAATCGGGCAGATATCTCTTTCAACAAATGGCCTGGAGCTGCTGACTAACGAGAAACTGCGCTCCGAAATAAAAAAATATAATGTAATTACTGCACTCCAGTTTGATGGCTTCAGCGATGATGTTTATATACAATTGAGGGGTGAAGCATTGCTGCAGAAGAAACTGAAATTAATTAAGCTGCTTGAAAAAGAAGATCTAATGTATTCCCTTGTCGCTTCCATTGCAAAAGATATTAATCATTTGGAAGTAAAAGCCATCAGCGATTTCTTTTTTCAGTCGAAAGCACTTACTTTGATGTTTCAGCCTATCACATTTACGGGGTTTGCCGAAAATGCGGATCATCAAAAACATCGGATTACCATCGACAGCGTTGTGAAAGAAATTGAAAAAAGCAGTTTTGTGAATCAAGGTGATTTCAATCCATTGCCGTGTTCCCATTTTTCATGTTTTGCATTGGCTTATTTTCTTAAAGTTGATGATCAAAACTATTATTCAATGAAGCAGTTCTTAGGGCTGGAAAATTATTTGGAAGTAATCGCGAATAAAACTTTACCCGGACTTGACAAAGAAGGTTTTTCATTGATGAAACAACGAATGTACGAGTTTTGGTCGGCGGCCGATTCGGGCGACATGACCGAGAAAGTGCTTCAGCGTATTAAAGGAATATTAGTGGAAATGAATTCATGCGGATTTAACCAGAAAACAGCGCTTGACCTTGGCCGTAACAATATGAAAGCCATTTTTATCCACCATTTTATGGACGTTTATAATTTTGATTTCTCAAGGTTGGTAAAATGCTGTAATCCTTATCCGCAGCCTGGCAATAAATTAATCCCAATTTGTGCTCAAAATGTTTTATTTAAGGGGAGTTCTAAAAATTAAAATGTTAATAACCAGTCAATTAAATTAAGAATTCAAACGTGTTATTCTGTAGATTTGCGAAAACAAAAAAATGGCTACAC
>CAISYK010000669.1 GCA_903889605.1 uncultured Bacteroidota bacterium | reverse complement strand
TTCAGCCCAAGCCTCTCACATAACCTTACCTTAAGCATACATCTCGTTTTGTAAACTAAAACCCTCCCTTCAAAGGGTCAAAAAAATAAATTAAAGAATAATTCAATTGGTATAATCAAATATACCCGGCGAATTTATAGGTAATAAAGCCTATTATTTCATGAATTAAAATATCCCAATCACTAATTACAGAAGCATTAGGAATAAACAAATGATCAAATTCGTATTTACGCGGACCTGCGTATCGGTCGGTAGAATATGGTTCTGCTGCAATACCTGTTTTTTTGAAACAGCCTATACTTCTGCGCATGTGGAATGCCGATGTAATCAATAAAAAATCCCCTTTAATATTTTTTTCATCCAACAACACTTTTGTAAATGAAGCGTTCTCACGAGTATTTTGTGATTCGCTCTCAATTAAAAAATCCTTTTGAGGAACACCCATATATAGCAGATACCGGTTTACATAATTCCCTTCTTTCATTTCAGGATGCAGCAACCTACCGGAGCCTCCCGTAAAAATTATTTTTTTTATCACTCCTCGTTTGTACAATTCAACAGTCTGAATTAAACGATCTACACCTCTGTAAAACTGTGCTCTATCCAAATCTTCGTCATAAACACTCATTCCGCCCAAAACTATCCCTGCCTCATATGTTTTTAAAGTCTCAAAACGCGATGCCGGAATTTCCCATAAGCGTGAACACTCGTCAAATAAAAATGTATTTGAAAAACACAAAGTTAATGCCAAAGCCCAGCGCAAACACCTTCTTTTACGGTCAGGGTATTTTGATAAGATAGAAAAAAACAATAGAAAAATAATCCACACCAGAGGAGTAATTATAAATACAAAAAGCTTGGATAATACAAAAAACATAATGCTTTATTTAGATTCAAATTACAAATAAAATTGAAAATTCTCTTTCATCATTGGTCTTTTAAAAATAAGGAATATTTGAGAATTGTAAAGACAAAACAAAGTTTAGAGTAACTCCCAAATAAATTATTTGACCCAAATTTGATGAAAAGTATTTTGGCTGTCATTTCCAGGGTAGTCATCAACCTCCCATCTATTACTTTGACCATGCAGCCCCCAGTGATAGGTAGTTCCAAGATAGTATGGAAATTCTGTAACACTTGAATTACCCTGATTTGAGAAAAACAAATTGGAGCTGGCAGGCAGAAAAGCTGTATGTCCGGCTAATGCAGTGAAACTCGACTCAATACCTGAGCAGGAACCTGTCCCTGTTTTAAAATAACTGATAGTAGGAGCATGTGAAGTTTTAAAATGTATCACCCTTGCGTGATAGCTGGTTTTTCCATAAAACCTGACAGAAGTAAAGCTTATGGCGTTCATTAAACTGCTTCCTGCATGGCCCCAGAATAGTGTACCGCTTTCATCAGTCCCCAATGTACTGCTTCCGAAAAGAGGCAATGAGTTTGTGAGTGGGTTTAATGAAGGATTGGTGCCTCCCTGATGAAGATAATTAAGAACTAAAGTCCAGCCGCCCCCATCAGTGGTCATATCACAATTACACTGCATACATGGCAGCGGTCCTGCCCCATCTGGGTCGATAGTATACACACCATCCGCACTTGAAGGATTTGCTGTTTTAATTTCCAGACAGCTTTTAAATACAACTGCGGCAGATAATATACTTGCGGCACTGCTCCCGCAGGTATTGTTTGCTGTTACGCTAATATTGCCTGAGGTATTTCCAAAAGTTACCGTAATAGATGATGTTCCCGAGCCGGCGGTTATTAAACAGCCTGTTGGAAGAGTCCACGTGTATGAGGTCGCTCCAGGTACAGCAGAAATCGAATATGATATTCCAACTTGTGCTGCAGTAACACATGCACTACCTGTGATTAATCCAGGAGCAGCAGGAAGAGTGCATGCAGTTGGACAAGATACAGAGTACCATGCTCCGCCCACAAAAGCTTCAAAACAATTGGTGGTGGTGTTAAAAATAAATAAACTCAAAGCCGGTGAAACAATGGCGTTGCGCTGTATAGTTGTAAGGCGGGGTATTAAAAGTCCTTGGTTATTGCTTGTACCTGAATTTAAATCAAGCAATGAAGAGGCATCTGGTGCGGATGTTCCAATACCAACATTGC
>CAISYK010000668.1 GCA_903889605.1 uncultured Bacteroidota bacterium | reverse complement strand
TTTTTTTCAGATTCATATTTGGTTTGCAGTTCTGCCATCTGAGTAGTGGATTCTTTATTGAATATGCTGTCTTTGTTTTGGGAGTAGAGTCGATAATATTCAAAAGCCTTTTTGTAATCTCTAATTTTTTCATTGACCTCTGATAGTTCAAGGTACAAAATCATTACCAAATCCTTGGCTCCAATTTCCTTTGCAAGGGACAGCCCTTTCTGAAGCCATACTAGCGCCTCGGCATAATTTAATTTGTCGGTATAACAACCAGCGAGATTATAAAAGGAAGTCGCAATGCCAAGCTTATCACCTATTTCCTGCCGAATTTCCAGGGAAGCGAAATGATTTTCTAATGCTTTATCGAATCGGCCTTGATTGGAATAAATACGTCCAATATTATTATAAGAAGCCGCGATGCCTTTTTTACTGCCTGTTTCTTTTTGCATTTTCAGCGCAGCAAAATAATTTTCAAGCGCCTTATCGTAATTATCTTTAACACCAAAAACAGTTCCAATGTTGATATAAGAATCAGCAATGCCTTGTTTGTCACCTATCGCCTCCCTTAATTTTAGTGAGGCTAAAAAATTGTTTATAGCCCCATCGAAATTACCAAGTTTTATATAAACCATTGCAATACTATTATAAGAGTCCGCAATGCCTTGTTTGTCGACAATTTCATCCCTAATTTTCAGAGCAATAATGTAATTTTCCATTGCCTTGTCATAACTGTCTTGATTGTAATAAACCAATCCAATATTGTTGTAAGAGTCTGCAATGCCTTGTTTAATGCCTAACTCTTTTCTAATTTTCAGCGAAGCAAAATTACTTTCTAACGCTTTGTCATTAACGCCTTGATTATTGTATATATTTCCCATTAAATGATACGCATCCGCAATTCCTTTTTGATACCTTAACTTTTCGGCCAGAAGGTGAGCTTGCCGTGCATACAGCATTGCTTGATCATAATTTCCTGAATTTATGTATTGTTTGGACAAGGAATTTAACGTATTTACTTTGACGGCGTCTTCCTGCGAAGTCTTCAAACCCCTTTGAAGCGAATCTATTTTAACCTGCTGTGCCTGCAAAAAGCATGACATAAGTATCAGGTTACATATCGAAAAACAGAATACTAATCTTTTCATAAAAAAAAATTTAAATTCTTACAACCATCACCAGAACAGCACATATCTGCAGTGTATTTCCTTTCCATTTCGCTTGTGCATACACTTTAATACCATTTTATGAAGTGTATCAGTGCGACAAAATTATGTTTCTCGCAAATATAAGGTCTTTATATTGTTTTCAAATCATACTGAAATAAGCATAATCCATTAGTCACCTAAATAACCTTTAAAAATACTGTTATTGCTGCGCATGGTCATATCATTGTTTGCATAATGATGCCAATTGACTACCATTATAGGAAATTAAAATCAACAAGTTAAATTAGATAAAAAATGACAATGGAATAATGAAAGCGAAGAATTTATCACAAATTATTTGTACATATTCTACACTATGTGTAAGGTATGATAATGGAAGAAATAAACAATTATAAAAATAAAGTATGACACAGCAATTTATTCAATATCTTGATAGTATAGGCATTAATGGTGGTTTTGCAACAAAAGAATCCGAAGTATAAAGGTTACATACTAATTATCTAAGCCTACAAATTGATGATATACTTATTATGGATTTTATTAATAAGGACGGTGGTCGTTCCGATGAAAATTAGTAGTTGTTTAATGAAACTTTTTGTTTCGAATCTAAATTCTTTAATATGTTGGATGATTTTTGCGCCTTTTATGAATGGAAAACTTCAGTGTTCCGAAAATAAGTAATATAATTTAATTTCTGTTCCAGCCATATTTACAACTTATTTATTATCTTCGTTAGAATTCAATGATGAATTGAGCATAACATTCATGTCGACAACAATGTTTAACTACTGTTTAAACCACAAAAATGGACACAACATAAACTATTGTTTACCAGCGCAATACACGCACACTCTCGACTTCGATAAGGATAAACTCCAAACCCGTCCCTTTCTTTTTTAAGAAAGGGAAACGCCCAAAAGAAATTATTATATGTAAAATTTATGAATAATGTCATCAAAAGAAATGTTCAATAAACCATACCGCTGGCTTGTATTAATGGCCTTTTTCGGGGTAGCCGCCATGAGCCAGATGCTTTGGCTCAATTTTGCACCTTTAGTTTCATTTGTTCAGCTGAAATACGGCGTAAGCGAATTAATGGTAAGCGCCCTTTTGCTGTCCTTTCCTCTGCTTTATGTATTGCTGTCAATACATTCCGGAACGATGATCGATAAAAAAGGTTATCGATATGTTATTATTCTCGGCAGTGTCATAAGCGCGGTATTTTCATGTGTTCGTATTTTCGACAGCAGCTTTTATATTTTGCTTATCGGGCAAACGGGAATAGCTATTGGGCAGCCATATATCATCAATGGAATTTCAAAATTGATTTCCGATTGGTTCAGTAAAGAGCACAGCGCAATGGCCACCGGCATCGGCACAGCCGGAATGCTTATAGGCATGACATTAGGAATGGGATTAACCCCAGTGCTGAATGAAAGTATAGGTTTTCAGCAAACAATGGCTGTGTTTGCAGGTATTTCTGTTTTATTAACATTGATATTTGTTTTTTTCGGTAAGGAAAATAACCTTGAAAAAAGCAAAACTATTGCTCTGAGTGCTGTAAAAGAAATAAAAACATTGCTTCACAGCCGTTCACTTTTAATATTATTTATGATTGCTTTTTTTGCTTTAGGCTTTTTTAACGGCCTTACCACCTGGCTCGAGCCTATTCTAAAGCCTAACGGAATTAATGCAGAACAAGTTGGAATGGTTGGTGCATACATTATCCTTGGCGGGATATTAGGCTCCGTGATTATTCCTGCTTTATCAGATAAGTTTCGGATGCGTAAACCTTTTTTGATGCTTGGATGTGTGGTGGGGATGATACTCCTCTACCCGCTGTGTACCATGAGTTCAATTACTATGCTTTATGTTCTCGGCGGTTTAATAGGTTTCTTTTTTCTTCCGGGCTATGCCTTATTACTTTCAATGTGTGAAGAAGTTTCAGGGGTTGAAAAGGCCGGCACCGCTACAGGCGTTTTAATGCTTGCCGGAAATGCCGGCGCTGTTGTTGTTATCATTTTAATGCCATTGGTTAAAGGCGATGCAGTACTTTGGACTAATGCCGTTTATTTAATGCTTTTACTGCTTATTGTCACCCTCATTCTTGCTTTTATTTTAAAGGAAACTTTCCCGAAAAAAGAAGTTTGAAATATAATTTAAACTCATTTGGGCGTTCCGCTTTCTTAAAAAAAAGAAGGCGACGGGCTTTAAGCTTCAATCTTTTTGCTCGTTCCTCACAAAAAGGATTTCCGCAGAATTTATCCTGAGCCTGTCGAAGGGATCCCTAACGCAGTTCTAATAATTACAGAGCCAATAAGACAATTATTTATTTTTGGCGGCAATGGCAAGAAGCAAAATTATCATCCGAAACTATACTGCAAGGAAGAACAATCTTATTAAACTGAGTTCGATTAATAAGACGAAACTATTTTGGCTAAAGCCCAATAAAATTGCTTGTTATAATACCACGGTCTGAAGACCGTGGCAACAAGCCGTGCAAATTATTAAATTGTTTGAAATAATAGCCACGCCTTTTAAGGCGTGGATGTGATAAAACCTAGTTATTATTGGGCTTTAGCCTAAATTAACAATCGAACTCAGGTTATCAAGTGACATTTCGGACACTCGGTTTTACTGCAAAACAATTTTCTTCATCACACTTTCTCCTTGCGACTCTATTTCCATGTTGTAAATTCCTTTTGGCTGATTTGATAAATCAATTTCTACTTTGCAGTTTTTTATTGACACTTTATCATATACACAGTTTCCCAATACATCATATACGCAAATTTTTGTGTCGGCTGTTTTTGTTTTAATATTGAGTGTAAAAATTCCTGAAGTTGGATTGGGGTATACTTCCCAATTTGCCTCTTTGACTGCGTTGGTTGTTACATCAGTGGATAAATTCACCGTTATGTTTGTTGTTGCTGTGTCTGTACATCCGCTTCCATTTGTATAAGTATAAGTAATAGTCCATGTTCCAAGGCCTGCAGCAGAAGGGTTAAAGTTTGTTCCGCTCACTCCCGTTCCCGAAAATATTCCTCCTGCGGGCGTTCCAGTTAGTAAATCTGTATTCGAATTTATTGAGGTGGTTGTGCTTTCAGCTGTTATGCCTGCATTAATTGCAATTGGTTGAGTTATTGCAGCCGATGTCGATGAAATGCATCCATTGGTATCTGTAACGGTATAGGTATATGTCCCTGCACAAAGTCCGCTCGTTATTCCGCTGTAAGTATATGGAGGTTTGCCTCCGCTGGCGGTTAGTAATATTGTACCTGTGCATTGTCCGCTGCATAAAACATTGGTATGAGTTTGTGAAAGCAAGAGTGGAGTAGGTTGTTTAATTGTAACAACATTATAGGTTATATTACTATCTGCATCTGTTATTGTACAAGTGTAAGTGCCGGCGCACATATTTGTTTTTTGTTCTGTTGTTTCTCCGCCTGGAGCCCACAAATAAGTATAAGGGGGTGTACTTCCATTTGATATTGCTGTTGCCGTGCCGTTGCATTGGCCGTTACATAAAACGTTGGTTTGATTTGTAACCTGAACATAGGTTGGATTTAATTTTGCAACAAACATTTCCCACCAATTCCCAGAAGGAAATAGAATATGGTTATCAAAAACTGCATTTCCATTTGCTACCCCGGTTAAATAGCAGTTACCTGATTTGTCTATGCACATTGCTTTGGGGTTCTCGCTTCCAGAACCTGTAGCAGTTTTATGCCAGCTGAAATTCCCTGTTCTATCTATTTTTACTACTATTAAATCTCTACCTCCATTAACAGTCAGTATATCATTATCAAAGTTCGTAGTATTACCTTCTTCGGGATCAATAAATCCTGCAACATATGAATTACCAATGCTGTCAATCGAAAGACCAACCGAAAATGAATACCCTTCATAGTCATCATCAAGTTCAACCGACCACTTTGGGGCCATTACAGAGTCGTATTTTGTTAAAACAGGCCATGTGCCATAATGATCTCCTGAATTATATATTACATAAATGTTTGAACTGTCATCTGCGCTGAACTCATAGACATCTGTATACATTCCATATTCATAATGGTTTGAAAACATGGTTCCGTCACTTTTAAACCTTGATACGCAGGTTGAACTCCCTTCACAGCCAGGCATACAAGATTTTATAATCACGTCAATTATTCCGTTTTTTTCTACGTGTATTGCTGAACCATTGTGAAATGATGAAAGGCCATTTGTTGCCCAGCTTATATTACCGGCTGAATCCAGTTTAGTAAGAAAAAAGTTTGACCCTGCTGTATTCGAAAAAAAATGTGAATCAAAATGTATCGAATCCCTGAAAGATCCTGTTATGATTATATTGTTTTCCGTATCAATGCCTAATGTCCTCCCGTTGTCATCGCCTAATCCTCCATAAGTCTTTTTCCAGATAAACTGGCCTGCGGCATTCAATTTAACCAGAAACATATCATTGCCCCCCATTGCTGTTAAAATTTATACCATCCAGCATTATTGCTCCGGAAAATGAACCAATAATAACAATATTACCACTGTTATCGCAGGATATATCATTTGCGGAACCTCCAATATTTCGTGCCCATTCCATAACTCCGGCAGTTGAATATTTTATGAGGTAGCAGCCTGAACCGATAGTTGTATCGTTGAACTGAGCAGTGCCATTATTAACGCCCAGAACATACAGATGGCCGTTATTGTCAGTACAGATCTTTTTAGGTATTTGTCCTGCAGATGTATAAGTTGATTTAACGGCCCAATCCCAGGCCTGCCCGTATACGTGCAAGGAGAATATAACTGAAAATAGGAATAGATAATATTTTTTCATTTTGACTGTTTTTAATCTTTTAGTCAAAATTAAGCCGCGAATATTATGCTGCCTTTTACTTTTCGCTGAGACCATATTATTAATAGCCGTGCAGGACTTCCAGAACAAAGTAACCACAGCCATAAAAATCAATAGAGTTAATAGAAACATTCATTCAGCCTTCTATTATACTTGATATTTCATGGCTGTTCAATCAAAATGTTAATCAATTTAAATACAGATAAGTTAAAATAAACATATAGGTAATTAGTGCACGTGGTTTTCACAGAGAATTCTTAGTGTTTCTTAGTGTTTTAAGTGCTTCAGCGGTAAAATTTATTTTTTTACTGAACAGATCTGCTTGATATTTAATTCATTTTCAAATTATCGAATTGATTTCTTAATTTTGCGGTTCTGTAAATTTTATACCTAAAAGCTTATTTTGTGTTTTTAGGTTTAACAAATAAATAAAAAGAAATGAAAATATCATACAATTGGCTTAAAGATTATATAAACACTGATTTATCAGCAGAAGAAGCAGGTAAATTATTAACCGATTGCGGACTGGAAGTAGAAGGCATTGAGAAATTCGAAACGCTTAAAGGCGGTTTGGCCGGAATTGTAATCGGTGAAGTTTTGACAAAGGAAAAACATCCTGATGCTGATCGTTTGAGTGTTACCACCGTTGATATTGGCACAGGAACAATATTAAACATAGTTTGCGGTGCCGCCAATGTTGAAGCAGGACAAAAAGTTGTTATTGCCACTATCGGAGCTGTATTATATCCAAGTGCCGGAGAACCGTTTGAGATAAAAAAATCAAAAATCCGCGGAAAGCTATCAGAAGGAATGATATGTGCCGAAGATGAAATTGGTTTAGGCACTTCGCATGATGGTATTATGGTGCTTGATCCGGAAGCAAAAATCGGAACACCTGCAAAAGAATATTTTAAAGTAACTGAAGATTATGTATTGGAAATCGGTTTAACTCCTAACCGCTCTGATGCCGCCTCACACGTGGGTGTTGCGCGTGATTTGTTTGCCGTTTTAAATACGATGGCTCCCGATCTTGAATTAATAAAAGCCGAACCATTACAACAAATTAAATTAGAATTGCCTCCTATAAATAATTTTTCTGTAGATAATACTGATTCTAAAATTGAAGTAAGTGTAGAAGATGCTGCTGCCTGTCCTCGGTATTCGGGATTATTAATTTCTGATATTACCGTTTCTGAATCCCCGGTATGGCTTAAGAATAGGCTGAAAGCAATTGGCGTACGTACTATAAATAACATTGTAGATATAACAAATTATGTGATGCATGAATTAGGTCAGCCATTGCATGCATTTGACGCAGATAAGATAAGTGGTAATAAAATAATTGTCAAAAAATCAGCAGATAAAGTTAAATTTCAAACCTTGGATTTAGCGGAGCACGAATTGTCTTCCGAAGATTTAATGATCTGTAATGCTGATAGTCCGATGTGTATAGCTGGTGTGTTTGGCGGAATTGAATCCGGTGTTACTTCCGAAACCAAAAATATTTTTATAGAAAGTGCCTATTTTAGTCCGGCAACTGTTCGTAAATCTTCAAAACGTCATAATTTAAAAACCGATGCCTCCTTTCGTTTTGAGCGCGGAACAGACCCTAACATTACTGTTTATGCATTAAAACGCGCTGCAATCTTAATAAAAGAAATTGCCGGCGGAAAAATATCGTCCAGCATAATTGATATCTATCCAAAGAAAATAGAAAATTCTAAAATCCCGTTTTCTTTTGAAAAATGCGATGAGTTAATTGGTAACCATTTAAATATAGATATTGTTAAAAAAATTATTACCTCACTCGGAATTGAAATTGAGCATCAGGGTAATGATGCATTACTGCTTTCAATACCTACATTTAAAGTTGATGTAAAGCGTGAACAAGATGTGATTGAAGAAATACTGCGTATTTATGGTTACAACAATATTGAAATTCCTACAACATTAAATTCTTCAATTCAATACGCAGAAAAACCTGACAAAGAAAAAACTCAAAATGCAGTTTCTGAATTGCTTTCTAATAATGGTTTTTCGGAAATGATGGGTTTGTCATTGACCAAAAGCGAATATGCTGATAAATTAAAATCATTGAATTCGGCTAATAATGTTGAAATGATGAATCCTTTGAGTAACGATTTGAATGTAATGCGTCAAACTCTTTTATTCAGCGGATTAGAAGCTGTTTCATATAACCAAAACCGCAGGAATGCTGATTTGAAATTATATGAATTCGGAAAAACTTATATGGCCGTTAAGGGCAAAGATGCTGTAAAATATATTGAAACAAAACATTTATCGCTATTTATTACCGGCCGTAAACAGGAAGAAAACTGGAATGCAAAAAATGAAGCTGTTAATTTTTACACCATGAAAGGCTTTGTGAAAGCTATTTTAGAGAGGTTGGGAATTAATAGTTTAAAGCTGACTGAATACAGCGGTGATATGTTTTCACAAGGTTTAAGTTTTAACTTGAATAAAAAAGTATTAGTTGAATTTGGAACAGTATCTAAATCTATTCTAAAATTAATGGATATAAAGCAAGATGTTTTTTATGCAGATTTTAATTGGGATTTAATAATTGAAAGCTTAAAGAAAACAAATATAATGTATACCGAAGTGCCTAAGTTTCCTGAGGTAAGACGTGATTTGGCTTTACTAATTGATAAAGCTGTTCAGTTTGAACAACTGGAGCAGCTGGCATATCAATCTGAAAAAAATATGCTGAAAAGCGTAAATTTATTTGATGTTTATGAAGGCGATAAATTACCAGCCGAAAAAAAATCCTATGCATTAAGCTTTACACTTCAGGATGAAAGCGCAACCCTCACTGATAAACAGATCGAGAAAATAATGGACAAGCTGATAAAAACCTATAAGGAAAAAATAGGAGCTGAGATCAGATAAAAAAAGTCAAAGTTTAGTAATGTTGACTCTGCATTAGGGATTGCAGCGGAAATCCTTTTGCCTTGCAAAAGATTGAAGTCCTTCGGCTCCGCTCAGGATAAACTCCAAGTCCGCCGCCTTTTTTTTAAGAAAGGGAAACGCAAAAAAAATTGCATTTTGTAAAATTAAAGCACTATTACATACTGCTTAACATATAGAACAAAGGCTAAGATTTCCTTAAATCGTATTTGTGATAATCTATACTTGGGCCTGATTATCAAAAACCAAAAAGCCCATCCGGCACACCGCAGGATGGGCTTTTAAATTATTAAGATTGGACTAATCTAAATTTACAAATGTTTTATTTAGCATTATTGTGATATAAAGAATCTCGTTTCATCAAATATGACTTATACTGTTGGGTATAATCTTCATTTTGAGGATATGCAAAATGTTGAGTTTTTAGTCTTGCTAATTCTGGATCGTCCCAATTCTGGATCGAGATAAGTGCTGATTGCGGAGTAATAAACAATACAATTGACAAAATCAACAATACTAAGGTTCGCTGCATCATATTTTTATAGTAAACCAGAAGGTCTTCCGGGGCTTTTTTCTTTAGATAATTAATCACTGCAAAAATTATAAGAGCAGAAATAAGCCCGATTATTACCACCTGTTGAGCACCAGGCCAATAAAGGATTTTAAACATTAACCCTATTGGAATAAATGACAAGAATAGACCCGAAATAATAGATAAAGCCGGGTTTTGCCGTTTTATTTGTTTGTCGCAGAAGAAATAAAATGCAAACGGAAAATATAATACAGCCATTATTGATAATGAAAAAACAATTAGAGGTCCCGCTCCAGGCCAATGCATTATTGGGAAAATAAATCCTACTAAAAAAATTGATGCGGATACTTTTTCTGTTTTCATAATATTTATATTATTTATTTTCCAAAATTAAGCTGTTTTATTTATCAGGTTCAAACGAAGTATAAAAAATGCCCATCCTGCAAATACTGCTGAATGGGCATCTTGTTGAAAACCAAAAAAATTATTTCACTTTAAAAGCGGCTTTTACTTTAGCAACATAGTCTAATTTTTCCCAAGTAAATAATTCAACTTTTACTTTCTTTTCTTTACCATCAGGAGTTTTGAAAGTTTTAGTCACTACTTCATTTTTACGTCCCATGTGTCCGTAAGCTGCAGTTTCGCTGTATATAGGATTGCGTAATTTTAAACGCTGTTCAATAAAGTATGGACGCATGTCAAAAACACTTTCAACCAATTTTGAAATTTGGCCGTCAGTCATTTTAACTTTTGCAGTACCATAAGTATTTACGTAAATGCCCATTGGTTTTGCAACACCAATTGCATAAGACACCTGAACCAATACTTCGGAACAAACACCTGCTGCAACCAAATTTTTTGCAATGTGACGTGTAGCATAAGCTGCAGAACGATCTACTTTTGAAGGATCTTTACCGGAGAATGCACCGCCGCCATGAGCGCCTTTTCCTCCGTAAGTATCAACAATAATTTTACGGCCTGTTAAACCTGTATCACCATGCGGACCGCCGATTACAAATTTACCTGTAGGGTTGATATGGTAGGCAATCTTGTCATTAAACAGGTGAGCAAATTTTTTGTATTTGGCTTTTACACGTGGAATTAAAATAGAAACAATATCACTTTTAATTTTCGCAAGCATTTTTGCTTCGGCATCAAAATCATCGTGCTGCGTTGAAACTACAATAGCATCAATACGTACAGGAACATTATTGTCATCATACTCTAATGTTACTTGTGATTTTGCATCAGGACGAAGATATTTAATTTGTTTGTTTTCTCTGCGCAATACAGCTAATTCAATTAATATTTTATGAGCAAGATCCAATGCTAATGGCATATAATCTTCGGTTTCGTTGGTTGCATAACCAAACATCATACCTTGGTCGCCGGCACCCTGCTCTTCTTTTTTCTTTCTATCAACTCCCTGGTTAATATCGGCAGACTGTTCGTGAATAGCCGAAAGCACACCGCATGAATTTGCTTCAAACATATATTCACTTTTTGTATAACCAATTTTTTTGATTACGTCACGAGCTATGGTCTGCACATCCAAATATGCTTTAGATTTAACTTCACCTGCAAGTATAACTTGTCCGGTGGTTACCAATGTTTCGCAGGCAACTTTTGATTGAGGATCGAAAGCTAAAAAGTTATCAATTAAAGCGTCAGAAATCTGATCTGCTATTTTGTCCGGGTGTCCTTCCGACACTGATTCCGATGTAAATAAGTATGACATATAAGGTTTAGTTTTAGAATTTAATGGGCGCTAAAATACAATTAATTAATCAATTTGAAATTTTTAGTTGTAATTTGAAATAAACATTTATAAACAACCTTAATTCTGTTTCCGAAATAAATAATTTTGTTTATATTTCCATCAAAATTTAAACAAATGCTCTACTCCTTTTTAAAAATGTTAATGCAGATCACTGTGCGTGTATTTTTCCGTTCAGTAACAATCCATAATAAAGAATTGGTTCCGGAAACAGGCCCCTTGATGATATTGTCAAACCATCCAAGCTCTTTCATGGACGGGATAATAATTGGAACAATGCTCAATAGAAAAGTGTTTTTTTTAGGAAAAGGAACAATATTTAAAACCCGGTTTGCTAAATGGATCTTACCTAAATTGCAAATTATCCCCATCTACCGTCAATCTGATGACCCTTCTTTAATGTCCAAAAACCAGGAAGTATTTAGTAAATGTTTTGAACACTTCGAAAATAATGGTGCTGTAGTGATGTTTCCTGAAGGAATATGCATTACTGAACGTAAACTGAGGCCGATAAAAACAGGGGCTGCGCGTATTGCTTTGGGGGCTGAAGCAAAAAACAACTTTCAGCTGGGGCTGCAAATAGTTACAGTAGGATTAAACTATGTAAACCCTCACAGATTCAACCGCGATTTATTTGTTAATATCGGCAGGCCTTTTAAAGCTTCTGATTTTAAAGAAGAATACTCTGTCAATGAATTTAAAGCAACTGAAAATTTAACAGAAGAAATACGCAGAAATCTTGAAAAATTAATAATAGCAATTGAAGATGATAAAACAGATGAATTGGTAAAAAATATTGAAACGATTTATAAATATAAACTTTCAAAAGATTTAGGAATCCGCAAAAATGATAAGGATGCAGATTTTATTATTACCAAAAACATAATTGAAACC
>CAISYK010000667.1 GCA_903889605.1 uncultured Bacteroidota bacterium | reverse complement strand
TAAAACAGATTGAAAAATCAAAAATTATCAATACTAAAGAATTACAGCAAGTAACTCAAAATAAATTATCAAATCAAAAATAATTCTTTAATTTTACCCGCGTCCAATAATTAAATGCGAAACTCTGATATAATTTAATTTAAAAAAGGAGTCAGAGTATCAATGGGAAACAAATTCAATCATTTAATAAGTAAAGAAAGAGATTTAATAGCTGTTCTGTTTGCCTCAGGAGTTAAACCACAAGTAATTGCAGGTGAAATAGGTAAACATCTTTCTGCAATATATAGAGAAATCAAGAGAAATAAATCATCCGATGGTCTATACCTACCACTGGAAGCTGATACACAAGCTAAAGAAAGAAAATCTAAAGCTCATCAAAGAATGAGAATTCCTGATGAATTTACTCGAAAGTATATTGAGGACAGAATTATAAAAGATCAATGGACCCCTGAGCAAATATCAGGAAGGCTAAAAAGGGATCATCCAGAGCATTATGTCAGCGATGAAACTATTTATATGTATATTTACATTGTAAGACCTGAATTGGGTTTGCATTTGCCAAGACAAAGACATAAAAGGCAAGCTAAAAGTAAGTTAAGGAAAACAAAAGGCAGCAAAATCCTTGACAGAGTTTCTATAGAAGATCGTCCGCCCGAAGTTGAAGAAAGAAAAGAATTTGGACATTTTGAGGCTGATTTAGTTGTTTCGGCAAGAAACGGCAAAGGAGCTATATTGACAATGGTAGAAAGAGTTTCGCGATATACATTAATAGGCAAATTAGAAGACAAAACAAGCTTGCAAACCAATTTAGCCTTATCTTTTGCCTTATCAAAATACCCAATAGAGCTGCTGAAATCAATAACTTTTGATAATGGTCTGGAATTCGCGGCACATAACGAGATTAGTATTGCTTTTAATACCCGTCATTACTTTTGTGTTCCTTATCACAGCTGGGAAAAAGGGTCGATTGAAAACAGAAACGGAGCTATTAGGAGGTATTTCCCTAAAGGAACTGATTTTAGTTTAATTACAGAGGAGCAAATTAGACATGTTCAAGATAAAATCAATAATAAGCCGATGAAGCTGCTAGGATTTATGACACCAAAAGAAGTTCATGATATAATAGTCTTAAATCACCAACAGAGTGAGGGTTTCGCATTTGCCGCTTGAATCCGGCTTTAATTAATTTATGAAAGATAAAAAGGAGAGAAAAATCAGGGCTATTGAATTCTAGGCAATACCCTTGTAATGTAAGGCGTAATTGATATTACAACAATTTACAAACCTTGACTGAGAAATATTCTCAACATTATTTATCCTGAAAATATTTAATACAATGCTTCTTAATCTTGCGAATATACCTGGCTTTACTCTAATTCTGGATTTATCTTCATTGAATGTCACATCTTTAACATAGTTGACTCTGTTTTCAATTCCCCAATGTCCTTGAATTATCTTTGCTAAAGTTTTTGCATCGAATATTTTTGTAACAATGTGATAAGAAATAGTTGTTTTGGCTTCGTTATAACTTTTTTTCTTGGTATTCATTACCTTTCGAGTTCTGGAAGTTTTTACAATACAGGAAATGTTATTCCACTCACTATCTAAAGCTTTTAAGCCTACAGGAATTTCAAAAACTTCTGTCTTTCTTGAATCAATACGACCATGACC
>CAISYK010000666.1 GCA_903889605.1 uncultured Bacteroidota bacterium | reverse complement strand
TGTCATGGTGAATTACAAAACGAACATCAGGCTTGTCTATACCCATACCGAATGCAATTGTAGCAACAATTACGTCAATATCTTCCATCAAAAACAGGTCCTGGGTTTTTGCCCGTTCTTTAGCTTCAAGACCAGCGTGATATGCTAAGGCTTTAATGCCGTTTACACGTAATGTTTCCGCAAGTTCATCAACTTTTTTACGGCTCAAACAATATACAATACCAGATTTCCCTGGTTGTCCTTTGATATATTTGATAATTTCTTTTATCGCATTTTGTTTAGGACGAATATCGTAATAAAGGTTTGAACGGTTAAATGATGATTTATAAAGATTGGCACTTGTCATACCAAGATTTTTTTGGATATCCTGCTGTACTTTAGGTGTAGCAGTGGCCGTTAATGCCATGATAGGCACTTTCCCGATTTGCTCAATAATCTGGCGCAGTCTGCGGTATTCAGGGCGGAAATCATGCCCCCATTCCGAAATACAATGTGCTTCATCAATGGCAAAAAATGAAATTTTTATTTCTTTGAAAAAAGCAATATTTGATTCTTTTGTTAAACTTTCAGGGGCAACATATAATAGTTTTGTTTTCCCATCAGTAATATCTTTTTTCACTTTAGTTATTTCAACTTTCGATAAAGATGAATTTAGAAAGTGGGCGATGCCTTCTTCATTACCGAAATTGCGTAATGCGTCCACCTGGTTTTTCATTAATGCAATAAGCGGTGAAACAATAATAGCCGTACCTCCGCTCACTAATGCCGGTAATTGATAGCATAATGATTTTCCGCCGCCCGTAGGCATAATTACGAATGTATCTTTACCTTCCATCAGGCTTGTAATAATCGCCTCTTGCTGTCCCTTAAAGCTGTCGAATCCGAAAAATTTTTGTAAACATTGTTGAAGGGAAGTTTCTACATCGAACATCGTATTAATATTTTTGATTTTTTAAAATTACTTAGTATACAATAGTATTAAAAGAAATAAACTATTTTTATGCCGTTTTATGAATCTATAAAATTTGCTTTTTTATATTTGTCATGTAAATATATAATAAAATTTGTTGTGAGGTCATACAGTTCTGCACTTTATTTTAAATATTCTACCAAGTGAATAAATCTATCGATAAAATAATTGAACTAGGCAAATCTACTTTAAATATTGAGGCCGAGTCAATTCGTAATATGCTGAATTATATCAATAACGATTTTGCTGCATGTGTTCAGCTGATATATGAATCAAAAGGGAGAGTTGTTGTTACAGGTATAGGTAAGAGTGCGATCATCGCTCAAAAAATTGTTGCAACATTCAATTCAACAGGTACACCTGCAGTATTTATGCATGCTGCAGATGCTATACACGGTGATTTAGGAACATTGCAGCATGATGATATTGTTATCTGCATTTCGAAAAGCGGCAGCACTCCGGAAATTAAAGTATTGGTTCCGCTTTTAAAAACAGGCGGGAATAAATTGATTGCATTGGTTGGTAACATTGAATCATATCTTGCCATGCAGGCCGATTATATTTTGAATTCTACCGTTGAGAAAGAAGCATGTCCTAATAATCTTGCGCCAACTTCAAGCACTACAGCACAAATGGCAATGGGTGATGCTTTAGCAGTTTGTTTGCTGGACTACAGAGGATTCTCCAGTAAGGATTTTGCCAAATATCACCCAGGAGGTGCATTGGGTAAAAAGCTGTATTTGAAAGTTTCAGATATCTCTTTGCAAAATCAAACACCGCAGGTGAAACCCGATGATTCAATAAAATCAGTTATCATGGAGATTTCATCAAAACGTCTCGGCGCTGCTGCTGTAATTGAAAATAACGAATTGGTTGGAGTAATTACTGACGGCGATTTGCGTAGAATGCTTGAAAATACTGATTCTATTGCTGATTTGAAGGCTTCTGATATTATGAACAAAAAGCCTAAAAAAATAGAGGCCGATGAGTTAGCAGTTAATGCTTTGATAATATTGGAACAAAATAATATCACACAGTTAATAGTTACAGAAAAAGGCAGGTATTTTGGTTTTGTACACCTGCATGATTTGCTGAAAGAGGGGATAATATAAATAAGTTTAAAGTTCAATTTGAAAAGTTTAAATTAAAAGATTGGATGCTTTTAATGTATTTAATCGTTAAAATAATAACTTTCCAATTTTGAACTTTCCAATTTTGACTAAAAATGAAAATAGCTGCAATAGTTCCTGCGTATAATGAAGAAGCGGCAATAGCGTCTGTTGTTAATGATATTAATGCCTTGGCAGAATCACAGCATTTACTTATAGACGTAATTGTTGTCAATGATTGTTCTAAGGATGCGACTTCTGAAGTAATTTCGAAACTTAACTGCATTGCCCTAAATCTGCCAATTAATTTAGGAATAGGCGGTGCTGTGCAAACCGGATTTAAATATGCATTGAAGAATGGGTATGACTATGCTATCCAAATTGATGGTGACGGGCAGCATCCGGCATCAGAAATCCCAAAGATTGTATCTGCCGCTGTTAATAATAATTTAGATGTTGTAATAGGCTCCCGGTTTATCTCAAAAGAAGGATTTCAGTCTTCCGCAGTTAGAAGGATGGGAATTAATTATTTTAAACGGCTGAATAGGTTATTGGTTGGAACAGTTGTTAATGACAGTACTTCAGGATTTCGTTTAATTAACCGCAAAGTACTGGAAGTAGTTGCCGACTATTATCCAGATGAATATCCGGAGCCGGAAGCCATTATTATATATTCGCTGAATAATTTTAAAATAGGTGAAGTTTCAGTAACAATGAAAGAGCGTCAAGGCGGAGTTTCATCTATAGGGACGTTTGCCTCTATTTATTATATGTTTAAAGTTACTTTGGCAATTATTTTTACTTTCACAAGAATGAAATTTAGAAAGAGGTAAGAATTAAGAGTTAAGATATGAAATAAAATAATAAACTCAAAACTATCAACCCATAACTCATAACTCATAACTATCAACCCATAACTATCAAATCATAACTATCAACTATAAAACTTTATGGTAAAAATTCAGATTATAGCAATTTCAGTTAGTTTACTGTTTTTACTTTACATAATTCGGTTAATCGTTAAAGGCAAGCTGCGCGAAGAATATTCTATTGTTTGGATAGTCTGCACAATCTTATTGATTGTTTTTTCTTTATGGAGAAATGGACTTGAAATTATTGCCAATACTCTGGGCGTATATGAGGCGCCAAACCTTGTGTTCACAGGCTCAATATTTGCCATATTAATTTATCTGCTGCATTTAAGTATAGTTGTTTCAAAATTACATGCACAGAATAAGCAGCTGGCGCAGGAGATTGCTTTACTTAAAAATGAGTTCGGGAAAAAAGGTAATATTTAATAGGTAATATGTAATAGTTTTGCCATTACATATTACCTATTAAATATTACATCTGAAAAATATTACTTATCGTTATGAAAAGACTTGCAGTTATAAATGGTTTAAGAGGTTATGCAATACTAGGGGTGATGTATTATCATTTGGTAGGAGTGTTTTTTAATGGACCGGGATCCGATCTTTTTTTGATCGGCAATTTTCCAATATTCCCTAAAACTTTTTTAGGACATGGATGGTTAGGCGTTGATTTGTTTTTTATTCTTTCAGGTTTTGTTCTGTATCTTCCCTATGCCAACAAGAGCAGGGAAATAAAAACCAGAGATCATTTATTGACCTTTTATAAAAATAGAGCTTCACGCTTGCTGCCCTTATATTACATTACTTCTATTATAGGTTTTTTCTTTATCCTTCATGAAAATAATATTTACGATTGGAGTTTTTGGAGAGATATGATCATGATGTTTACTGCTACTTTTAATTTTACGAAAGATACCTTCATCCCTCAGTATAATTATGTATTATGGTCATTAGGAATCGAGATTTTATTTTCTTTGATTTTTCCTGTTTTGATCTATTTGATTGTAAAAAAGGGTATTGCTAAAGTTATTATGGCTGTATTTTATTTAAGCTTTTTTATTCGGGCTGTATCATGTCTTTATCCTGAATACTATGTTGCGCCTCATTTGAATATGATTAAAGATAGTTTGTTCGGACGGCTTGATGATTTTGCTGCAGGGATGTTAATCTGTCATTTGTTTATTACAAATTGGAAACAGCAATGGTTTGAAAAAAACAGTATTCTCTTGTTTTTTATTTCATTGATGTTAATTGAAATCGGATGTAATTTTTCAGACTATTTATTTTTGGGGTATATTTCTCATTACTTTGAACCTCTTTTAAATACTTCGTTTCAGCTTGGTTTTGGATTATTAACATTAGCCTTACTGCATATGAATAAAAATTCAATAAGCTTTTTATTTACCAACAAATTTGTTCAGCTTTCAGGAATGATGTGTTACAGCTTATATCTATGGCATGGAAATATGCAGATGGTTTTTATTGGCGGAGACCGCACACCATTTCGGATTACTATACTAATGATGTTTATATTTGTACTGTCGTTTTTAACCTATAGGTTTATTGAATTCGGAAATAAAAAGTTAGGTGATATATTGCCGAAATAATAGGTCGCTCATTGCCTCCCCGAGCAGGAGGTGAATCAATACGCTAGCCAAACATAACTTGTGAATTGTGTTCATGGTTCAATTCATGATTAAGCAATTATGAATAAAGGCAGGTCTTTGATGTTTTTTTATTTTTTTGATTTAGCTTTTTCGTCCTTCGCCCAATTCAAATTACCTTTTGCTAATTTGTATTCCGGATCAATTTGCAGCGCTTTGGTACAGGCTTCAATGGCTTTATCCCATTGCTTTAACTCATTATATGCTGCTCCCATATTGCTGTAGGCTGCAGCAAAATCAGGTTTAAGTTTTATCGCTTTCTTACAGGCTTCAATGCTTTTTTCATTTTCACCGCGCTGGTAATAAGCTAAACTAAGATCGAGAAGCTTTCCAGCTGACGGCGATTCATCGGCAGAAATTTCAGCTTTTGATATTTTGTCGCGCTGATTTAAAGCGTCGGCAAGGTTGTTTTTTGCTAACTGAAAATCAGGTTTAATTTCTATTGCTTTTTGACATGCGGCAATTCCTTTGTCATATTGTTTCATTAAAGTATATGCGGAACCCAAATTGTTATATGCATCTGCATAATCAGGCTTCAGCTTCACAGCTTCAAGACCTGCATTTATACATTGTTCATACTTACCTGCCTGGTAATACATAAGGCTTAAATTAAAATATTTTTCAGCAGAAGGAGCTTTTTTGATTTCTTCTTCTGTCATTTCGATTTTCCCTTTTCGATTTTTGCTTGCCTCTAAATACTGCATCGCTTCAGGATTGTTCGGTATTATCTGCAATGTGCTCAAGGCTACTTCATGTAGTTTATCCCAGTCACCTGTATCATTATATGCTTTCATTAATATGCTGCGGGCGCCTATACTTGCCGGAGAGAGCTCAATGCATTTCACTAACATTGGAATAGCCTCGGCATAACGTAATTGGCCGCATAAAAAATTTCCATAAAAAAACCAAGTGTCCGGAGTATTCCCTCCATATTGAGTAGCACTTTTGAAATAATTTTCGGCACCTACTTTATCTCCTGTTGCATTTTTTAAAACGCCCATATTAATATGCAGAGAATAGTAATACGGCCACATAGCTAATGCTTTAGTAAAGCACTTTTCAGCTTCAGCATAATCACCTTTACCCATCCTGCTGAGTCCGTAATTCATCAAACCTCTGGCATTTTTTGGACTTTTAACAGTTACATCACGCCATAAGCTTTCTTCGTTGTTCCATACTTTGTTGCGTTCCACTGTTCCAAAAGAATATCCGCAAAGGATTACAATTGCAATAAATCCAACCAATATCTCATAGTTAAAAGAGAATGTTTCAAAATATTTTTTATATTTCATTAACAATAAGCCGATTGCCCAGCATACGCTTATTACCAGGCCCACATAAGGAAAAAAGATGCGGTGGTCATTTAATACTTCGGCAAAAGGTATCACACTTGAAGATGGAACCAGTGCTAAAAAAAACCAAAGGATGCCGAAACTTATAGGTCGAAGGCGCTGATCCTTTGAGAAAAGGAAAGAAATAAATAACATTAAAAGAATAAATAAACAGCCGGCAAAAAATCTTATGTTCCATATACTTTGTAATGGTTCCCAGTCACTGTCGGCACTTAAACCAAAGGGAGCAAAGAAAGTAGTGAAATAGTGAACAATAACAAAAGGCTGTGTAATTAAATAGTTTATCATTGAGGATCCGCCTGATTCCCATGATTTAGGCGTCATGCGGCCAATAAACAAATATAATGCGGCACAAAAAATAAATGAAGGGATTGTTTTTTTAACAACAACAATAAGCTGTTTGTAATGTTTTTTATTAAAAATATCATATAAACTTAATTTTTGTTCAAACATAAGGATGTAAAAGAATAATAAAGGTGCAAACATCACAGTTGTTGGTTTGGCAAGACCGCCTATACCAATCGGAATTAAGTATAGATATGTTCTTTTACAATACGGCGAAAACATATAAAGAACAAAGCCAAGCACAACAAAAAATGTGGATTGTAAATCTGAACGGGCAATCACATAATTGATTGTTTCGGCATTAGCAGGATGCAGCAGATACCATGCAACAGCAGCTGCTGTAATGTAAAAATTCCAATTGTTTTTGTAGGAAATATTAAAAAATTTAAAAATGAAAAAAAACATTAATATACCTTGTAATAAAAAGAAGATAAAGGATGAAAGATGAAAGTAAAACATATTATATCCTTTTCCCATCCAATAGTCAAATGCAAGTGATGTGCTTACAAACGGCCTGTATGATTGATTACTTGGTAAGGAACTAAACGTCGTTGCATCTTTAAAAAAGCGCGGAATATTATTTATATCCTGAATAAATAAATTGTTTTCTACAGCATGCGAATCATCAAAATGAAAGGAGTTGCCAAAATGGTTTGAATAAACTAGCGTAACAACTGAAATCAGCAATAGAAAATATACCAAAGTTTTGTTTTTTGGTAATCCTTCAAATAATTCTTTAATCATAGTTCAAAAATATCATGATTTGTAAAAGTAATAAAAATTTTAATTTAAAAATTGTTATAAAAACAACTGATCTGTATGACAAATTTAACTTATTCAGCTCTGTAATGTTTAAAGCTTCACAATTTTTGCGGTTATAAATATAAGCAGGAATATTTGTTGATACTTCTTTCTGTTATGAAATTATGGCATGTAATGGTATAATTTAACATAAGCTTGCTGCTATACAGTCTTTTAGTACTTTTGCTGCTGAATTTTCTAAATACGTATTTATAATTTTGACAAATGCTGCTTGAAAATTTCAGATCAATAAGCCGAAAAACTTTTGACGATAGATTATAAACGAATCTTACAAAATTAGTAAAAATGACAAAAAAAATGAAACCGGAGAGCCTTATGATGTCTTATGGCTATAAGCCTGAACTATCAGAAGGAGCAATTAAATGTCCAATTTTTCAAACTTCTACATTCGTATTTAAAAGTGCCGAAGAAGGAAAAGCTCTTTTTGAAATAGCTTACGGGCTTAGAAAACAGAATGAAGGAGAGAAGCTCGGGCTTATATACAGCAGAATTAATAATCCAGACCTTGAAATTTTAGAAAACAGACTGACGCTTTGGGATGAAGCCGAAGAATGTGCTGTTTTTGAAAGCGGTATGTCTGCTATATC
>CAISYK010000665.1 GCA_903889605.1 uncultured Bacteroidota bacterium | reverse complement strand
CGGCAGAAGAAAGATTAATATACTTATACGAGGATTATTTAAGAGCGCTCAACACAAATAAAGCTTTAATGAAAGAGCTCAAAATAAAACAAAGTGAAGTTGATGCAATTGTAGAAAAATATTTTCCTGCAAAAAAAAGAATACAGCTGACATAAATAAACAAATATAACCCCAAAGCCATGCACAAAAAAGAGCAACTATGTGAATTGGAAAAAAGAATTTTCAATTACAAATTAAAAGAAATCAGGGCATTCAGAACAATGTCATTCATTGTAGAAGTAAACGGAAAAACTGTCTGCCTAAACCGTAACAACACAATGGTATTAGTAGATGAACCCTTTCCGACAGAATTTACCCACGTAGAACTGCATCATGTGAAAAAAGTAATAACCGGCGCAGAGCCAAAAATTTATTCAGTACGCGAATGGTACAAAAATAAACTGCAGCAGCTTTCATTGTTAATGTTAATCATTGGGGAGGAGGCTGTATGACTAAGAAAGAGTTTTTATCAGGGGATGCTTTTTGTGGCAACTCAAACTTGGATAGTTACCAATTTGTTGCAAACGATGGAAACGGTTGCGAGTTAGGACATATTATAAGAATAAATAATGAAGGCCGAAAACATTATGCGAATGTTGAAAAAGCAAATTCCGTATCTGTAAGTATTTATTTATGCGGAATGTTTAAAATACATAGGGAATCATTACGCTTTGCAAAGCTGAAAAAAATAGGAGGCACGCATGACTAACATAATCAAAGGCATCCAGCCGGATACAAATAGCGGAATAGTATTTATTGAAATGTTTATCTCCAGTGTCGCTTGTCTTAATTTTGAAAGTGATCCCCAGCTAAAACAGATAATAAAAAACCGCATTTCCCATCCCACAAATAAAGCTGCTGTAAATAATATATCAAGCATTTTCCTAAATCTAGATAATGCAAATCAATTAAAATTCCTTTCAATCTGCGGTTTTCAGGACAATTTAATAAACCTGCCTGCAATAGAAAATTGGCAGGAATTCGGGGATAAGCTGGGAATGAGCAATTGGGCGTTCAGCATGGAAGATGTGCGTAATAACAGCATCTTTTTTTTAAATGATTGGGATGCGTATAGCCATGTTGTAGTATGGATAAGGCGTTTCCTTTTGTTTGCAAACAATAATGAAATTTCTGACAGTGAATATCCCGGAGAAAAGTTCGGAAGCTATCCCAATTGGGCGGAGTACTTTATGCAGATGCCAATTGAAAAAAAACAAGCCTTTGTAAATAAATTAATCAATTATAAATGACATGGGAGCATCTAGTATCAGGCGCAAAAGAATACGAGCCTAAAAACTCAATTGCGCCTGATAGATGCCAAATAAAAAGTAAGTAAGTAAATAAAATAATAACGCAAAAAAAACAAATCAAAATGAATTTAGACGAATTAACAACATGGGAAAGTATCTGCAAAATAAAAGGGATAGAACCTTCTGCATTACCGTTCCCTAATGCAGCAAATGATACCGAAGAAGGAGTAAATGCTTTTTTCCAATTATCCACAATCCGGGAAGTCTTAAATGACGGCAAAGATGCTGACTGGAGCAACAGCAATGAAACTAAATGGGCTTTATGGCCGGATGTGGTAGAAGATAAAACAAAACCATCGGGCTTCGGCCTCTCGTATGACGTCTACGATTATTCGCACGCGCATACGAGTGTCGGTTCCCGCCTTTCTTTTAACAGCCGTGAAAAAGCAAAGCACGTTTTCGCCCACTTTCTGCCAATATTAGAAAAGTTCATGTTAATCACTAAAAAATAAGAGCAATGAAAAAATTAAAAACAGTTGAGGATTGCTTTAAAGCGACAGGTCGTGACCCAAAGTTCCTGCCGGAAGTATCAAACCTTATTGAAAAGGATAGAAAAAAAGTTATTGCTGATTACAAGCTAACTGTAGTAATAGAGGCAATAAATAAAAGCTTACCGCCTGATTGGAGCGATTCAAATGAATGGAAATATTATCCTAGGTTTTGGGTAGAGGAAGACAAGGCAAAGCCATCGGGCTTCGGCCTCTCGTCTGACGGCTACGGTCATACGCACACGTATTCGCTTGTCGTTTCCCGCCTTACTTTTCGTTCGTTAGAGGGGCTTAAATATGCAGTGAAGCAATTCCTTGAACTATACGAAGAAGTGTATTTATAATCAACAAAGGGTGGTGCGTTGTATTGCTGTGCGTTTGTTCAGGTTCAGGCTTCGGCCTCTCGTATAACGACTACGATAATACGAACACGAATACGAATGTCAGTTCCCATCTATGCTTTAATTGATTAAGCAGCGCAGACCTTGCCATCATGGCAAAAAATAAAAATAGTAATTATGGGCGTTGGTACTTTAAACAAAGGAAAACGACCGCAAAGCAAAGGCAGTGAAACGATTAAATAATTTGTACGAACAGATATATAGTATTGAGAATTTAAAGCTTGCAGATGAAAAAGCAAGGAAGGGTAAGAAAGAACAATATGGAGTACTTGCCCACGACAAAAATAAAGATGCAAATATTGAAAGCTTACATGAAATGCTGAAAGAGAAAACATACAAAACATCTGAATATACAACCTTCATGGTGCATGAGCCTAAAGAGAGGATTGTTTACCGGCTGCCGTATTTTCCTGACCGCATTACCCATCATGCTGTAATGAATGTGTTAGAGCCGATGTTTGTAAAAGTTTTTACAGCTGACACATACAGCTGTATTAAGGGCAAAGGAATACACGCAGCTTTGCGCTCTGTGAAAAAAGCATTGCTGGATATTGAAGGAACAAAATACTGCCTGAAGCTTGACATTAAAAAATTCTATCCTAGTGTAAACCATGAAATTTTAAAGCAGCTGTTAAGGCGCAAAATAAAAGACAATAATCTTTTATGGCTTTTGGATGAGATTATTGACAGCGCAGAAGGTTTGCCTATAGGCAATTATTTAAGTCAGTATTTAGCCAATTTCTACTTTACATACTTCGACCACTGGATAAAGGAACAGAAGTGTGTGAAGTATTATTTTCGGTATGCCGATGACTTGGTTATCCTTTCCCCAAGCAAGCCATGCCTGCATGAATTATTATCGGAAATAAGAAACTATTTGACTGAAAATTTACAACTAACAATTAAAGGCAACTATCAGGTATTTCCTGTAGATGCAAGGAGTATAGATTTTGTCGGGTACAGGTTCTTTCACACTCATATACTGTTAAGAAAAAGCATCAAACAAAATTTTGCACGCATGATAGCACGAAGAAAAAATAAGAAATCCATTGCTTCATACAATGGATGGGCGAAGCATTGCAGCAGTATAAACTTATTAAATAAATTATTACATGAATGATTTTAAAGATTTAGGTATTAAACCTGTAACGACTTGTTTTAACGGTAAAAAAATTGACATTGAAGATATTTTGAATAAACAAATAGTTGTTTGTGAATACAAAATTGAGGATTCAAAATTTCAAAAGAAATCAGGTGATAAATGTTTGCATCTGCAAATAAAAATTGATGATGTAGAACGTGTTGTTTTTACTTCAGGAACTATGTTAATGGCAACATTAAAAATGATAGATGAAAATAAATTTCCTTTCAAAACTACTATAATCAAACAAAACAAACGATTTGAATTTTCTTAACGAAATAATACAATGAGCAAAAAAATAGGAATAACAATCATTTCAGACATTGAAGATTTACTTAACAAAGTAAATGATTTTGCGGATAACTTTTCAGGCGGTGATACTGTTGAATTACCGCATATCCTGAATGCGCTTAAAGAATGGGAACTAAAAAATATATCGTTCCTGACTATTGAAGAGCGCAATTGTTTTAAAAATTTAAAAAGCCGAATAGAAAATTTAATGAACGAATTTAAAATACTGCCGGTATGAGCTACACTATAACAAAGGAAATTGATTTTGACTGTGATGATGTAATAGATTACATCGAAGGTTCAAATGTTAAAGATTCAGAGCTGCAGAAAATAATAACTGCCGCAGCTAAATCATTGAACGAACAGCAAGGATTTCAGGTTCAAACATTAGATGACGAACTGAAATTGAAAGTAATGCAGCAGGCATACAAGAAATATTCATTAACACAGTTAGAAAACTTATTGAAATACTAAATGGCAGAAACTGAAAATATTATTTTTTCAAATCATAGCTATATGCTTAATGAAAAAGGGGAAGCGGCTATAATTAGAGAAACTAAAAGAAATTTATTTAGACCAGCAAATAAATTCGTAATGCTTGAGTATATGAAAAAACCATTTTCATTTAGTTATAAGTCATTAGAAGACATTAAGCTTTATGATTTGGATAAGTGTATCAAATGGGCTTTAGAAAGAAATTACATTTTTATTTACAAAAGACCGGGACAAGTTTAGATAAAATGAAAGTAGATAAAATAAGAGTATTAAAAGGTGTTGCATCGGTTTTGGCAGATAATAAAAAGTTGCTGAAATCGGTTGGTATTTTTTATGCCCTAAAATCAATTTATACTACTGGAGTTATAATTGATTATCAAAGTAAGGCAGATGTTCTTGCAGAAGCCTGTTTTTGCTGTCCGCGTACATTTTATACGAGAGTAAATGAATTAAAAGCACTTGGTTTAATCACAGTGTCGGATAATAGAATGAATCTTGCATCATACGATACATTACACAAGATTCTTGATATTACTGTTGACAAACAGCGTTATCGTTATTTAAAAGTTCCGGCTAAACCGGAATACATATTGCGTACCACTGCAATCAAAGAAAATTTTGAAAGACAGGAAGCCGCGATACAAGGGAAGATTGAAAAATACAATAAAGGTTCAGGGCTTTCAATTGCAGAAAAAATGCAAAAGAAAGAAGCCGATTTACAACGCTTGATTGTTGAGTTCAAAAATTCCGCTCTATTACATCGGGATACACAGGATATTTTATATCACCCGGATGTAGCCATCAGTCAAAACACCTTGGCGTCCATCTATGGACTAAAATCGCAGGGAAGCGGTTTATACTGGCAAAAAGTACTTCAAAAGCATAAGCTTATACAAGTAGAGAACAGATTAATTGAAAGCAGCAACAGGTGCAGAAATTCAAGGTTAGGAATTGTCTTTTATTCGCGGAAGACACAAAAAACTTATTGTCAAATGCCCAACGGAATCCTTTGCCTATGACCATTTTTGCAAAAAGTTGTTTAAACGTAAGCGGATTAAAGTTTAATAAGTACTATTAGTACTATTAAGTACTATGGTACTATAGTACAATTGTACCATAGTACACGAAAGCAGAGTTTTTAACAGCTAATTAAAATATTTACTAACAAAAAAGCCAATGAGTATAAAACAATCGCCCATAGTCGCTAAAGTGATTTTTACGGATGGAAACCTTAGATTTTTCGATGGTTCCAGATATGAAAAAGAGGTAATCAATCTGATGGTTTACCATCTTCGAAAAATGATTTTAGGTTTTTTCCATGAAGGAAAAATAAAAGAAATCCAAATGTTCGATAATACGAAATTAAGTGACCGCATTATTTTAGAATTTAAAGACGGCGTCATGCTCAGAAACGATTTAGCCTCCTACCTAGGAAAAGATTATAATCCCAAAAAACTAAATTAATTATGCTTACGATGCTGAAAAAACCAAATAACAACTTCGCTGATCCTGAAACAAGGTCACAGGTGAGATACAGATTATTTATTATTCATAATAAAAAAGGTATAGATGCTAAATACCCCAAAGAATTTGGATATAACGGATACATTACCCATGCCGATAAAGGATATGCTAACCTGCTTAAAATTCTGAAAAGACGTAAAGGCATGATTCTAATAGCCCTGATGTTTGATTTTTCTATTAGTTCAAAAAAACCTATCCATACATGGGATTACAGTGCTAAAAAGAGTCAACCTAGTAAAAAACACAATTCTAAAAAGACTGAAGTAAAGTAAAAATTAACTGTAATACCGGAATAAAATGAGAAACATATTCAGCAAATTAAAATCCATTATAAGCAAGGAGCATAGCCATAAACTTTTTATAAACCCTGATGGAAAACTATTTTATGAAGACCAATATTCACTTGCATTGATTGATGGGCTATCAAAAAAGCAATTAGTAGTAAAATTTAGTTCTAAATACATAACTATAAAAAATG
>CAISYK010000664.1 GCA_903889605.1 uncultured Bacteroidota bacterium | reverse complement strand
AATTTCAAAATAAAAATTTTCATAATATTGGAATCTTTCCCCCTTCCCAGATGGTCTATAATAAGACAAATCCAATGCTTTAATATTATAACCTGCTAATACAAAGGATGTATCAGTATCATGCACCTGCTCCCATATTTTTTTTGCTTTATCAAGCATGTCTAAATGCGCATAAAGCGCACCAATATTAACTTCAGCAGCTAAGTTTTTTACCTTGCTATAATATGCAAGTGCATTGGTGCTGTCTTTTATTGATGAATAGGCATTCCCAATATTCATATCTATAAAAAAACTTGGAGCAATAGCAGAAACTTTGTTCATTAAACCAAGTCCATATTTTAGAGTATCAGAAGCCTGTTTAATCGAACCCTTTTCATATAATTTTTTAGCAACATTGAAAACAGAAGAAGCCTTATTAAATAATAAATATGGGTCATTCGGTTTTATTTTCAGCCCATCATTGAAAACCGTAATGGATTTTTCGTAATTCTCTAAACCCTTTAAGGCAGCTCCCAACCCATTTATTGACCATAAATTTTTGCTGTTAAACATAAGTGACTTTTCAAAAGATGCTTTAGCGTTTTTGTATTTCAGATTTCTCAGAGCATATACACCCTTTAAATAATAGTACTCTGATAAGTTATTTGTTTGTATTCCGGCAGAATCTAAATATGCTTGAGCAGATGGGAAATCGTCAAATCCGAATGCACAAAGACTCATACCAACATAATAACAATCATTTTTTTTAACAATAGCAGCATAATCAATAAATTTTAACATTGCAGAATTAAAATCTTTCAAATTAGCAAAAGAATATCCTGCATAAATCAATAAGGTTGGATTTTTTTCCAATATTTTATACTTGGGATTTTCCTCTAAATAATAAAACAGCCGGGAAGAATTTGAATAATCCTTGTTGCAATAGTAACCCACAGCCCTACCGATTGAACTATATAATTTTTCTCCTTTTTTATCAGATTGAGAAAAAGCGTCTTCTGCCTTTGCATAGTCCCCCATTAAGAGTTCATTCCACCCTTCAATTAAAAATGGAACAGACCATTCTTTTCGCAATCCTTTTAACTCTTTCACCATTTTTAATGAAAGCTCATGTTTATTATTGTATGCCAATGATAAAGCATATCCTGCCATATAATTTAGCCGGTCTTTCCCATTATATTTTTCAAGAATTTTAGAATAACAGCTTTCTGCCTCTGCTCCCTTTCCCAACATCAGTGCGGTATAGCCAACTCTTTCCAGTGCTACTATGTTTTCCTTTATTTGAAACGCTTTTGAATAATTGTCATACGCTTTTTCAGTTTTGCCTAATGATAAATAAGAGTCTCCTATTAATAGATAACCCAAATAAAAATCTTTTCGGTAGCTGATTGCCTTTTTTGAGTTTTTTATTGCTTCGTTAAAATCAGAAAATTTATACCGGATAAACGCTTTGTTGTAGTATAACAGATACTCCTTAGAAAGACCATTTGTTTCTAAATAACTTATTGTTTCTTCTGCTTCCGGCAGTTCGGACAGGTTAATTAATTGAACGGCATTGTTTAATATTGTTTTTAAATCTTCGGATGAAGCCTTAGGTCGTCTTTTTGAACCGGATTTCATTTCAACTCTATTCTTATTATCTGCAAA
The DNA here is from genome assembly GCA_903889605.1 of uncultured Bacteroidota bacterium. Lineage (GTDB taxonomy): Bacteria > Bacteroidota > Bacteroidia > 2-12-FULL-35-15 > 2-12-FULL-35-15 > 2-12-FULL-35-15. The sequence goes on along the minus strand of CAISYK010000664.1, from coordinate 714 downwards.
ATCATCCGACATTGAAGCAAGCGAACTTAGTGGATATACAGTATTTGTAAGGGAAAGCATCATGTTTGCGTTATTCCTTCTTTCCGGTATATGCCCTAAATCATAATAATTTGTATTGTAAATTTTATTTAGATTTTCAATCTTTTCCTGTTTTTTTATCATCGCTTTTTTATCTGAAAATTTAGTATTCTCTGATAGATAATATTCTAAAGGGTCAATAGTTGAAAATTCTTTTTCCAGACGTTTTTCAAGTCTTTTTTTGCTGGGAACATATCCAAGTGCGTTTGCTGATTCACTTGATTCTTCTGATAAAGAAACCCATTTATCTCTTTCAAATGATTTATTATTTAAAGTATCAATTTCTTTAAAAGATGTATTTAAAGTGTCACCTTCTTTAAGTGGTATTGTGGCTGAAGGCTCATGGTTGCAACTAATCAATGCCAAAAGAAAAGAAATAAAAAAACAGTATAAAAATTTCATGTTAAATAATTTTAAATTTCAAAAATGATTTATCAATAATATGTAAACCACTTTATTACTTGGTTATTTTGGTTTAGTAAAAATACCATTCTCGATTTTCTATAAACCAGATATTTCCCTTTTAGCGCATCAACAGTATAAGTAGGCTCTCCGTATTTCAGTTTAATTTTTGCTGCATTTTCGCCTTTAGCAATCCCTTGAGAGGTTTTACCATTATATTTTTCTTCAGTAATT
>CAISYK010000663.1 GCA_903889605.1 uncultured Bacteroidota bacterium | reverse complement strand
TATTTTTTATATTAATTGAATTTTCAGTACTCATAAAATGCCTCACTCTTAAACCCTATCCATAGGAAAGGGACAATTTGATTTTTGACTTAACAAAAGTAATAATAAAAAACACTTATTTCTTAAATGGCCAAAACCGGAAAAGACTTTGAGATTGTTTAACATCAAACTTTGTAAAATATTCGTAAGACGGCTAAATTACTCTTGTCTAAATAAGAAATCTTAAAACCGAATTGGCTTTATAAACAAATTAAAAATTAGAATTATCTCTGATTGCCAATTATTAGACCAGCAGTCTTTTATTGATTCGTTTTGCAATTGAAGGTCCTTCATAAATAAAACCAGTGTAAATCTGCACCAGGCTTGCACCTGCATTTAATTTTTCAATTGCATCTTCAGCTGTATGGATGCCGCCGGCTGCAATAATAGGAAATGCTTTATTTGATTTCTCACTTAAATACCTGACTACTTCTGTTGATCTTTTTGTCAATGGTTTTCCGCTTAAACCGCCAGCACCAATAGTTTGAATTTTTGAATTCGCGGTATGCAGATTATCCCTGGAGATTGTTGTATTAGTGGCTATAACACCATCAATCTTTGTTTCTTTAATGATATCAATAATATCATCCAGCTGCTCATTAATTAAATCGGGTGCAATTTTTAAAAGAATTGGTTTAGGATTATTTTTTTGTGAATTTAATTCTTTAAGCCGTGTCAGAAGTTTTGTGAGCGGCTCTTTATCCTGCAGAGCACGCAGATTGGGAGTATTTGGAGAACTTACATTCACAGCAAAATAATCTACATAATCAAATAAAGTTTCAAAACATTTTTCGTAATCACTAACAGCATCTTCGTTTGGTGTATTTTTATTCTTGCCGATATTTCCGCCGATAATAATTTTAGTTTTTCTTTTTTTTAAACGCTCTGCAGTTGCTGCTGCGCCTTCATTATTAAAGCCCATGCGGTTTATAAGGGCTTTATCTTCGGGCAGACGAAACATACGAGGTTTATCGTTTCCCGGCTGTGCTTTGGGAGTGATGGTTCCTATTTCAATAAACCCAAAACCGAAATTCCCAAGTTCATCAAACAATTCAGCATTTTTGTCAAGACCAGCGGCAAGCCCCACAGGATTGGGAAATGTAAGTCCGAATAACTTTCGTTCCAAACGTTTATCCTTAATAACATAAATGCTGCGTAAAAGCTGGGAAACGCCCGGAATTGCATTGAACAGTTTAATGGTTTTAAAAACAATATGGTGAATAGCTTCGGGCTGAAACAGAAAAAATATTGGCCTTAAAATGGTTTTATACATAAGCTGTTTTTTCATCAAGAGATTGCAGTAAATATATGCTGACTTCTTGAATATTGAATTTGATCTGGTGCTGTTACCCACCCTGACAGGGTTTTAAACCCTGTAAGGGGTATTAGTTTAGTTTTTCGCATCTAAACAGGTTCTAGGTACAACTTATGTTTACTTTACTTTACTTTACTTTACTTTATTTTATTAACCCTAACAGGGTTTGAAACCCTGTCAGGGGAGTGAATTGTATATAAAAACAGAATTGCTCAGGAAAAAATTACATAATATCTCTGGCTATAATTTCTTTCATTATCTCATTAGCGCCGGCATAAATTTTCTGAACCCTGCTGTCGGCAAAAGCGCGTGCAATCCAATATTCCCAAACATAACCATATCCGCCATGGAACTGCAGACATTCATCTACAACTTTACACTGCAGGTCAGTCGAGGCATATTTCAGCATGGCTGCTGTTGGAATATCTAATTCTTTTTTTAAGTGAAGCTCAATACATTTATCAATAAAGACTCTTCCAATCTGAGTTTCTGTTGCCAGTTCAGCAAGTTTGAAACGCGTATTCTGAAAAGCTGCGATAGGTTTACCAAATGCAATGCGATCTTTAGTATATTGAATAGTTTTTTCTATAGCCGTTTCAGCAGAAACAAGTGCCATGATACCAACCAAAAGTCTTTCCTGCGGCAATTCCTGCATAAGATAGTTAAATCCTTTACCTTCTTCACCAAGCAGGCAAGAAACCGGCACTTTAACATTATCAAAAAACATTTCACAGGTATCCTGGGCTTTCATCCCAATTTTTTTAAGGGGCTTTCCTTTGGAATACCCTGCCATACTTGTATCCATAAGTAATAAACTAGTTCCTTTAGCTCCGGCACTCGGGTCTGTTTTTACCACTACTATAACCATATCGGACATATAACCATTGGTGATAAATGTTTTGGATCCATTTACGATGTAATGATCACCTTGTTTTACAGCAGTAGTTTTTATTCCCTGCAAATCGCTTCCTGCTGAAGGCTCGCTCATTGCAATAGCGGTAATAGCTTCGCCGCTTACCATTTTAGGCAGCCATTTGTGTTTTTGCTCCTCAGTACCATAATGTAAAATATAAGGAGCAACAATATCAGAATGTAAAAAGAAACCAGGGCCTGTACATCCTGTCTTTGAAAGCTCTTCAATTATTACTGTACTGTAAATAAAATCCAGTTCTGAACCACCGTATTCAGCCGGCACACAAGGACAAAGAATGCCCATTTCACCGGCTTTAAGCCAGGCTTCTCTTGATATCTGACCTTCCTGCTCCCATTTATCATGAAAAGGAACGATTTCTTTCTGAAAAAAATCTCTTACTGCAATTCTGAGCATTTCATGCTCTTCGGTAAATAATGCACGTGCTATCATATCTCTGGATAATTTGTTTAAGTGTTTTAGTGTTTTAGTGTTCCGTTTTAAATTGTTAAATTATCAAATTGGCAAATTGTTTTTTTGCGTGAGGGATAGCAGCGAAAATCCTTTTTTCATTTTGAGAAAAAAGATTGCAGCGGATAGCCCGGCCCCGATTTTTATCGGGGCACGCGCAAATTTATAAAATTATCTTAGCATTCCTTAATTGTTCAATTTCTATTTTTGAATAGCCTATAGATAAAAGCTCATGTTCTGTATGCTCGCCTAAAAGCGGAGCCTGCTTTTCAACTTCATACTCAAAACTGCTGAATTTAATTGGAAGTCCAAACTGTATTACTTCTCCTTCGCCAGGATAGTTTTTTATCTCAACCATGTTCCGCGCTTTCACTTGTTCGTTATTCAACGTATCTTTCAAAGAGAGGACGGGTGATACACAGCAGTCAATATTGCTGAATTTATCTGTCCAATATTGATGAGTATTGCTTTTAAAAACTGAGGAAACTTCATTATAAACTTTTTGTGCGTCCTCTTCAGCAGGCATGTGAAATACCAAAAGATCTTCCCTGTCAATAGCTTTACAGAAGCGCTCCCAAAACTTATACTCCATTGCGCCGAGCGCCATGAATTTTTTGTCGGACGTTTCATAGACAGCATAGCATGGTAAAGCTCCGGTTAAAAAACTTTTATCGCCATTGTTTACCTGTGCCAGTGCCAGTGTTTGGTGCGCTAATATTCCGTCCAGCATAGAAACATCAATGTATTGCCCCTCCCCTGTCATTTTTTGCTGCACCAAGGCGGCAAGTATTCCAGTAGCTGCATTTAAAGCGCCTCCAACAATATCAGCAATTTGAAAATTAGGGATAAAAGGAAATTTGCCTTTGCGGTCAAGAACACCGGCGTAAGAGCAAAAATTTATATCATGTCCCGCTTTGTCACGGTATGGGCCTGTTTGCCCATATCCGGTGATGGAACAATAAATAATTTTCGGGTTAATTTTTTTGATAGTATCGTAGTCTATTCCCAGTTTATTAACTACACCCGGACGGAAACTTTCTACAATAATATCTGCTGTTTCGGCTAATTTTAAAAATATTTTCTGCCCTTCTTCTTTTGTAAGATCAATTGCTGCAGAGCTTTTATTGCGGTTTACAGAATGAAAGAAAACTGAATTTTTATTTAACATCGGCGGAATAAATCTGGCATAGTCGCCGATGGCCGGCTCCTCTATTTTCAATACTTCCGCGCCCATATCAGCTAAGTGAAGTGTACACATAGGTCCGGGCAGAAGCCTCGTTAAGTCTAAAATTTTTATTCCTGATAAAGGTTTTTTCATAATATTATGAAAGTTAAATCTGTGTTCTCAAACAATCAGAGTAATGATTCATTTTTATATTCTAACACCAATCATACATATATCGTCAACTTGTTCATGCTCTCCCTTCCAATCATCAAATGTTTTCATCAAAATATCATGCTGTTCGTCCATTGTTTTATCCTGAATTGAAAGCAGAAGTTGTTTTAAAGATTTGTATTTAAATTTACCCCCGGATTCACCGCCAAACTGATCGGCATAGCCATCAGAAAACACATACAATGTATCGCCTTTAAATACATCCATTTCATGCAGAGTAAAAGGATCCATCTTTTCGTAAATACCTATTGGCTGCCGATCTGCCTTAATTTCCATAAGGTAATGGCTGTCAGCGGCTAAAACATTTTTCGATTTAACCGGAGGCCTTCCTTTTCTGATTATCCAAAGAGGGTTGTACGCTCCGGCAAATTTAAGCTTCACTTTTTCTGCAGCAGCAGGGAACGGTGAAAGGCTTACCAATGCTATATCCATTCCATCTTTCTGTGTCATGTAATTTTCCCTCTCCTCAAAAGCACCTGTAACAATTTCACGCACATGGTCAAGTATGAGATTGGGCTGATGGACAGCACCTTTTTTTACAGCATCGTTCATTGCATTGCAGCAGATAACACTCATAATAGCACCTGGCACACCGTGTCCGGTGCAATCTGCGGCAGCAAACAAAAAAGAAGAGTTTGCGGAAGGAAGCATGGTGAACCAGTAGAAATCACCGCTTACAATGTCTTTTGGTTTACAATAGTTCGGTAATTTTTTAGAGTCGTTATTAACAAAGATATGTATAAAAATTTATGGGCATTGAAGTAGAATAAAAAGAAAAAAGCATGAAGGTTGATTTGTGAAAAAAACTCAACATGCTTTTAACAGGAGCGAGGCTCTTGTCAGCACAATATTAGAAAAAATAAGTGGAAT
>CAISYK010000662.1 GCA_903889605.1 uncultured Bacteroidota bacterium | reverse complement strand
CCTGGAGTTAAAAAGGTGATTGATTTCCTCAAGTTGTCATTCGATTCAAGCATCTCAGAAGCTGAAGACAAGATCAACTTCTGAACCTTCGGGAGTTCCGCTGGGGCGGAACTCCCGTTTTTTATGGTCGTATAGGCAAAATAGTTCATAGATAGATATTTGTCGTTTTACTAAAGGGACAGGGCATTAGAAGCATATTGGTAGCAAAAACACGTAGATGTAATAGCTATGCTTTTGCATTGCAAAAAAATGAAAGTTTTACTGCAAAAGAGAATCCAGAAAAGCATTTTTATATAACAAAACAATGGATCCTTGTTGGATTTTGAGCGTGAATGGGACTTTGATAAGAAGGAATTGGATCAAGGCCATATTGCAAAATTGCAATAATGTATATAAATCAATGCTTTAGCTATTGATTCGTTATATTTTTGAGATTCGTGAGAAAATAGTTGCTTTTTAATATTTATTCATTAATATTGTTGCTTCATTTTACAAGCTTAATACGAAACTGGTTTACTCCCCGGTGTTAAATAACGTACATAAAAAACATAAATGCACAAAAATTATTATAAGTATTTGATCGTAGGTATAGTTGCCATTTGTTTGACAGCATGCATGAGCAAAGAAAACTATTTATCAGATTTTGATAATTTCGTTTCAAAAACTGCTGCGAAAGCATCTTCCTCCTCTAACGAGGATTGGAGTATTTCTGATTCCATCTTTCTAGATTTCGCAAAAGTTAAGTATGACAAATTTGCTTCAAAACTTAATGAGAAAGACAAAGCTAAGGTTTTGGAGCTTACTGGAAAATACGCAGCATTGCGAGTTAAAAGTGGTGCAAACCAATTCTTGGAGTCAATAAAGGGCTTTGGTATAGCAACCGAAAGTTTTATTAAAGAGTTAAACATTGATAGCATTTCATTGGGTAAATAGAATTATTTAATGAGGTTTTTTAGAAACTTTAACAGTAACAATCTTTATTTTAAAACTATGAAAAGAAAAATAACATTTGCTTGGGGGTCACTCGCAGTGATAAGCTTGATGTTTCTTTTATCATGCGGTAATGGTAGTGGTAAAGATCCATTCTCGAAAATCAATTTCTGGGAGGACAATTTAAATGCGCGTGTGGAGGATTATTTTGACAACACTTTAGGAGAGAAATTCAACCCTGTTTCGGGAAACCCTGTCGTTTATGTTGATTTTTCTGACGGGCTGATACAAGCATATACGAATAACCCGGAGAATTCTAAAATAATCCAGGCAATTACTAATAAACTTGTCAATCCAAACATTGAATGGAATGCACTTGGATTTGAAAAAGGAAAAATCACGAAATTGGATTTCTCAAGTAATCAATTGTTTAATAAAGTAACTGACCCGAAATCATATAGTGGTATAATGGCACCAATCCAAACTGCAATTGGAGAAATTACCAAAGGCAATAACGATGCTCTTTTGGTGACTGATTTTGAGGAATATACTCCGGATGGCATTGAACAATTTGAAAATTACCCCAAGCAGTACTTTATAAATTGGTTGTCGAAAGGGAACTCGGTGACTTTCTTCTATACTGACTACAAAGAAAAAAATAATAAATCAAAAATAGTTACTGATAAGCACCTCTTTTTTACCGTATTCACTCATGGGAAGCCGAATGCCAATAGTTTAATCACGCAAATTGAAGATGCTTTCAAAGGGAGGTTTACCCCAAAGAGATTTGACCTTACAAATAATCCTTATTTGCTAACCAATGAATACGGCGGGAAGGAATTAACAGGTTTAGGGATGGACTTGCAAAAACAAGTTACTAGTACACTCAACGGATTGAATGTTAATAAGCCTTTTGAATTTATTAATATTGGAAAATTCAATTGGGAGTATATTGATAAAACAATAAATAATCCAAAATACAAAGATGATGTTTTCCTTGCAAAACTGTTTATTAATACCTCCAATGAGTCTTCCTATAAATTATCAAAAATCGTGGTAAAGGCTTACGATGTGACTGATGATTATTTAAAATGTAACAAATGTAATGAGGCAGCCAACCACAAGCCTGTGGTAACAAAGGATAAAAACGGAAACACGGTATTTGATGAAAAGGCAAGTGACGCAATTTCAAAGCTCTGTTACGACCCCAAAAACAGTCAGTTAAAACCTGAATGGATTTATTCCTATAAAAATGAAATTACGCCGATTGACGAGGTTTTTGTATTGAATCAAGAGCTTTTTACAAATAACAAAAAAGACCATGCAGATAAAGTTGAATTACAAATCAAAATGCACCCCAACTATAAAGTAGCCAATATAAAGAATCCCAATGGACTTATTAGAGTTGACATGGTCATTGATGATTGTAGCTTCAATGATTCAAACACTCAGTTGCAGGATTTTCAGTGGAATTCAGGTACAATGAAAGACAAAATCAACAATTCATTATCTGAGGCCATTAGAAACGCGCTTCAAGATCCTCAAGTACTCCCAAAAGGAAAGGTAATATATTCATTTTATATTAAAACTAAAAATCAATAATCTATTTATTCATCCTTTATTAAAACAAAAAAACATGGTAGCATACATTTATGCAGCAATCGTTGCAGCGGCAATGATCCTGATTTCAGCATTAATTTCAATGGCGATCAAATTTGAAGGCGGCAGTAATCCCAAAGACCCTGGAATGCGCAAAATGTGGTTTTGGGTGTTTGCAATTATTAATCCTATTGTGTGCTACTTAGTCGGAATGTTTCTGGTTGCTCCCAGTGCGAATAATGATCAGATTGCGCATGATGAGTTCATGTCTGCTTTGTCCATTGGAACAGGAGTCGGTTTTGTACTATATATCATTATAGGTTTTGTTCTTAGTAAAGTGTTTAAAAATGGCAAGTTGGGTAATTGGTTTTAATCCTCACTTGTTTGTATTTAGTTAGAATATAATAAATTTTACGTCATGAACGATAAGCTTTTTGTAATCGCCATTGGAGGCACTGGTATGCGTTGTCTCGAAGCCTTTACGCATTTATGTGGGATAGGGATGTTCGATAACCAAGAAATTGACATACTCACTTTAGATACTGACCAAACCAATGGTAAT
>CAISYK010000661.1 GCA_903889605.1 uncultured Bacteroidota bacterium | reverse complement strand
GATGGGCTGGCAAAAAGGTATAAAGCTGACTTGTTTCCTGTTGGTGGAAATTACATGAAAAGAGGAATTGCGATTGAACGCAATTTCAAAACACAAACTATTAACATCAATCAAAACGATTGGATTTACATGTATACAGATGGTTTTATGGAACAGGTGGGTGGGGGAGAAGGTATCCCGATGAATTACAAGCAGTTTGAAAATCAATTAACAGCCGTATCGAAAAAACAAAGTCCTGAAGAAAAAGACAAGTTTTTACAAACAGAAATAGACAATTGGAGAGGAAAACACGAAAGGGATGATGATATACTTATAATGGGATTTCAGGTTATTTAATAAAGCCTGATTAAATTTTAAATTAGCAGAAATGCTTTCTTTCATTGGTATAATAATTTATGCCCCTTAATTATATTCCTGAAAAAATGCAGTCTGCGCATTTTATAATCTATTCATTCTAATCTCAGCTGCAGCCCTGCTCAGCATTTCAATTACTTCATTAATTTCAGCTTCAGTAGTATATTTACCCAAACTAAAACGTACCGCACTAAATGAATCTTCATTACTTAAACCCATCGCTTTTAATACATGCGATGGTTCAGCAATGGCCGAAGTACAGGCAGACCCCATAGAAACTGCAATATTGGGGATTTTATTTATTAAGGTTTCGGAGCGGATACCTTGAAAAGTAATATTGGAAACATTAAATAACCTGTTTTTGGTGCTTCCATTAACAAAAACATTTTCTAAATCACACAAATGCTGCTCTAGTTTAGTCCGCAGTTTTGAAATGCGAATTGAATCGTCCCACATCTCCCTTTGAGCAATTTCGCATGCTTTGCCTAATCCTACAATACCTGTTACATTTAATGTACCTGAACGCAGACCTCTTTCATGGCCGCCGCCTTCAATTTGAGGATACAGCGTAACCCGCGGATTTTTTCGTCTTACATACAATGCACCAACACCTTTAGGCCCGTAAAATTTATGCGCGCTGAAACACATTAAATCAACATGTTCTTCTTCAACATTGCAATTTATTTTTCCCACAGCTTGTGTGGCATCACACATAAAAATACTGTTATTGGCATGAACCAGATCCGCAATTTGTTTTATCGGCTGTATAACCCCGGTTTCATTATTTGCATACATTACAGCCGCAAGAATAGTTTGAGAAGTAAGTGAATTTCTTAATTCTTCCAAATCAATCAACCCTCCGCGGTCAACCGACAAATAAGTAACCTCCGCACCTTTTCGCTCCAGCGATTTGCATGTATCCAGCACCGCTTTATGTTCGGTTTGAACAGTGATAATATGTTTTCCTTTGGTTTGATAGTTTTCCCAAACACCTTTAATCGCTAAGTTTATGGCTTCAGTCGCGCCTGAAGTGAATATAATTTCCTGGGCTAAACAATTTATAAGCAGGGCCGCTTGTTCCCTGGCTGTTTTTACCGCATCTTCTGCAATCCAGCCAAAAGCATGTGTTCGGCTTGAAGCATTTCCAAATTTTTCGGTAAAATATGGCAGCATCGTTTCTAATACCCTTTTATCAACAGGCGTTGTGGCATTATAATCTAAATAAATAGGCGTTTTCACAATGCAAAAGTAAGGAATCAAATTGGTTACGAATAATGAATCTGCTAAACCAGGCTGTTAAACCCCAAATTTAATAAATGCGGCCTTGGTACCGCTTACGGCTGTATTTGTTTGTATTCTTTTGTTCCTATTCGGCTCTAAACTTGGCGTAATCTATTGTTTGTTAATAGTATAACGGTTAAGTAAAAGCACTTGTTTTGCCAAATGGTTCAGGAAAATAAGTAGTATGAGTTTCTGAAATTCGTTTTTTATTGTTTATCATTAATCCTTATTTAGAATTATTCTTAACTTTACCATCTCAATTATGACAGAGT
>CAISYK010000660.1 GCA_903889605.1 uncultured Bacteroidota bacterium | reverse complement strand
TTATATATATGTGGGCTGGTTTAAAACCATGCGGTTTCTTGCTGGTTTTTAGTTTTCCTCAATAGTATTAATTGCAATTCATTAGTTAAATGCCGCGTTAGGGATTGAAGCGAAAATCCTTTTGCCCTTACAAAAGATTGAAGAGCAAAGCCCGGCCCATTCTTTTTTAAGAAAGGGAAACGTCCAAAATAAACAACTTTATCCCAATTATTTTTATTTTATCAATCGAACACGGGCCATAAAAAACTTTTATTAATTCTCTTTCCCCATCACTTCAAATTTAACCATTACTGAGATTCCATTTTCATCAACAAGCATTAATTTATGTTTGCCAACTGAGGGATTCAAAGCCAGCTGATGAATCTCTTTAGTTTCCCCGATATAATCATCATCAAGATGCCAATATATTTTGGTATTTATATTCCTGTGGGCTGCTTCAAAAACCGTCCGTCCTATTTTACCATCAATCTCGACCGGAACATATATTTTACTATTGGGTTTTGGATATAACAAGGCAAAGGCGCGGTCAGAAATCTTTGCAAGGCACTCAGGCTTAAAGTCAGGAAGAACCCTATAATTAGGGTGGTTCGTCTTATAATATTTTTCGATCAGCGGAGGCAATACAAACCAAGCCGCATTTTTCATATTGTAAACTGATTCACATTCACTATCCACACGGTGCTTTCCATCCTTAGTTAGATGCACCAACTGATGATAGGGGCAGGCGGTTGTATTCATGCAGGTTTTTGGCAGCAATATATTTACAGCATTTTCACAAAGACCTGAGATGCGCTGTCCGCTTTCTTTGCAGATCATTATTTTGCAAAGTTCTTCTTTCGGTGAGTTGAACCAGGCGCTTGATTTTGGTAATTGGGAGAACATATCAAACAATAATGGTGCAGCAGCTTTTACACCTGTTAATCCCGGCCGGCCTTCACCATCAGCATTTCCAATCCATACCGAAATTACATAATCAGGAGTGATGCCTATAGCCCATGCATCCCTAAAACCAAAGCTGGTTCCGGTTTTCCATGCAATTTTTTGTGCAGAAGCAAATGCCTTCCAATTGCCGTCATCCTCCGGACGGTTGACTTCCACCATTGCCTCGAACGTACTATAAATTGCTCCCCTGTTTGTTTTTGGGACCATCCTTCTTTTATTATGAACAGTAATATTATTCTTTTCATTTGTTTTCAATTGAAAAGCTAATGGAAATGATTCTCCAAATTCGAGGTCCTGTGCCATTTGTGTGTATGCCATATTCAGATCATACAACTTTGCTTCTGCTCCGCCAAGTATCAAAGATAAACCATAATGCTGAGCAGGTTTTGAAAGTGTAGAAATTCCATAGCTTTTTAAATCACGGTAAAATTTTTCAAGTCCGTATTCATTTAATAAACGTACCATTGGAATGTTGAGGCTGCGAGATAATGCCTGGTTTGCAGGGACGGCTCCATCATACTGCAAAGAAAAATTTTTTGGAGAAAAACTGCCGAACTGTGTTGGAATATCGGTAAGCAGCATAGTTGGTGTGATTATGCCGTCTTCAAGGCTCTTAGCATATAAAAATGGCTTAAGTATACTGCCTGTACTCCTTGGTGCAGCAATACAATCCACATCGCTGCTGTGTTCATTTCCTGTGGATATTGTGTTTCCTGCATAAGCAAGCACTTCACCTGTTTTTACAGAAGTGATCATAATAGCGCCGTTAAAAATTTTATTTTCCTGCAGCAATTCACTATGCGTTTGAAGCTGCAGGATGGCTTTTAATTGTATGTTATAATCAATTGAGCTGATAATTGTCTTTCCTTTGTATCCTTCTTTAATAAATTTTTCTAATAGATGAGGAGCAGCTTGGGGCAGGTGCAAAGGCTTGTCAGGCAGAGGTTCCGAGAGGGCCAGTCGGTATGTTGTTTCATCGATTATTTGTATATCGTTCAAACGCTTAAGCAGCCTGTTGCGTTTTTCCAATAAGCGCTGATGATTTTTGCCTGGATAGATAAGTCCTGGAGCATTCGGCAGAACGGCCAATGCAGCATTTTCAGCCCAGCTGAGTGAATTGGATGCTCTTCCGAAATACCGCCATGATGCAGCTTCCAATCCTACTACATTATTTCCGAATGGAGCATTTGATGAATAATAATTCAGGATATCCTTTTTACTGAAACGTATCTCCAACCTTGCGGCAATAATCATCTCCAACAGCTTTTCCCTAATAGTCCGAGTTGGATTCCTTCGCATTATCCGCGCCAGCTGCATTGTAATAGTACTTCCCCCGCTGACAACTTTATTCATTTTAAAATTCTGTACCATCGCTCTTCCAATACCTTTAATACTGATCCCATAGTGCCCATAGAAAGTCCTGTCCTCAAACTGGATGATGCAAATTTCAAATTTTGAAGGAATGTTATCAGCCGGACTGAAACGCCATTGACCGTCAGAAGCTATTTTAGCACCCAGCAAAACGCCATCCTTATCTAAAAGGACAGTTGAAGCAGGATCACTGAAAAGCTTTTCGGGCAGGCAGGTAATAAACCATACAGTAAAAACAATCAAACCTAAAAAAGCAATATTCTTCAGAAATATTTTTATCAGTTGTTTAGATGGTTTGAGAAGTTTCATGCATCAAAAATATAGAACCTTGTTATGATATTTTCGGTCTTTTATTATTCGCTGCGTATTTTATTGGAAGTGATTTTTATCTTTGATTAAGTGAAATTTATTCGCAGTTATTCATTATACAATTATGTTAAATTAGACGCAGACTATTACAAAAACCGGTGAGGTTGACCACCATAATCCGGTTTAACCAGACCACCTATATCCGGTTCAAATTTACCAGCAAACTGGTTTATATTGACCAAAGTTAAAGAAAGTTTGTAAAAAGTGGTTTATCCTGATGGAATCGTTTATGATAAGCAAATTGATGGATTTCGAACCCCAAAAGTAAACAGCATATTTTCAGCAATGGAGGACTGGAATGGGGATTCTGACAAAAATATAAAGGGACAAAAAGGTAATAAAACCAATTTGTCCCTTTCAGCGGAGAGAGAGGGATTCGAACCCTCGGTACCAGTTTCCCAGTACGACAGTTT
>CAISYK010000659.1 GCA_903889605.1 uncultured Bacteroidota bacterium | reverse complement strand
CGGATTTCCTGCTTTATCTGTTGCCGGGTAAGTACCGCTTAGATCTCCGGTATTGATGCAAGGTGAGTTACTTTGTAATGACCAATCAGCAGTAACTCCATTAAAGCCAGTGCCACTGCCACCTGATGGTGAAACAAATTTAGGGTCAGTATCTATGTTGTTTTGATACATACCAGTATAAGTATTTCCATTTAGTCCAAAAGCAGCCGAATCTCCTTGCACATTACAATAATCAAAATCGGGATCGCTTGCTTCGTCATTAATAAATACATCAGGTCCAATTGTGCTTGCAGTGTTACCCCGCAAAATACAATTACTCAATTTTGGATTTGAGGTCTGATGGCAATAAATTGCTCCTCCATTGACTGCATTATTGTTTGCAATAGAATTATTTGAAAGCGTTGGATTGCTGTTGCTGCACCAAATTCCGCCTCCATTATATGAGGCTGTATTGTTCGTAATGGTATTGTTTGAAATTGCTGAATTGTTGTTGTCGAAGAGAATTCCACCACCATCTTGGTAAGAAATATTGTTTGATATATTGTTGTTTGAAATTGTTACGTTGCCACCATAGTAGCAGAGAATACCGCCGCCATCTAAAGCCGAGTTACCTGAAATGGTATTGTTTGCAATTATCGGATTGCCACCTGAGCAATAAATTCCGCCACCAGAACCTGAAACTGAGTTATTAGAAATAGTATTATAGGTAACTACTGGACTAAGAGCAATGCAATATATACCCCCACCTGCTGTAGCAGTGTTGTTAGAAATTATATTATTTGTAATATTCGGAGTGCTGTAATTAGAATAGATACCTCCACCTAAATATGCTACATTGCTTAAGATGCTATTATTTTTGATGGTTTGGTTGATACAACTAGTGAAAATACCGCCACCATAGCCATTCGTAGTATTATTTGATATGTTATTGGAGATTATAACCGGGCTACTCAAATTTTTGCAACAAATTCCACCACCTTCATAAGTTGAAAAACAGTTAGAAATACGACAGTTAGAAATAAGTGCCTTGGAAAAACTCCAAAAATAAAAAGCTCCTCCCTCATCATCAGGATTGCCAGTTGCTTTCCCATATTGAAGTTTGCAATAAACTGTTTTTGAAGTGTCATTTGTTGCCGGTGTGTTATAAAAACGTATTCCCCTCCATCCATTACTGGTATCGTTAGCTATAAAAATAATTGTATCGGATATAGTGCCAATAGCAAGCAACCGCCCTTGAACATATAGTCCGTAGGTTCCCTGAAAATTTACTATTACGCCAGGTTGTATTATAAGTGTTGTGGCATCAGCTATTTGAATGTTGCCTTGTACTAGATACGGAGAGCCACTCAATGTCCATGTTCCTGATACATTGCCTGCTGGTACGGAGGTTTGTGCGGAGCAGTTAAAAGCTGCAAAAATAATCATTGCTAATAGTAGATTTTTTGCTTTCATTTTTTTAATTTATTTCAAAAGGTTTAAATATTTAAAGAAATTATCCTGCCTGTACTGTCTAAGACGTCAAAAGCACATTTTGTTCAACGGAATGTCGGCATTTTAGAGAGTGGCTCACTCTTTTAATTTTGCTGGATAGTTTGCATTCATTTTCAGGCTGTCTCAATATGGTGGCCTGTTTTTTACAATGACTGCAAACTATAAAATATCGGCAAGAAAAGCATATATCCCTTCACCTATGCTCCCAATGCTGCAGTATGCATCAGTTTGCTGATGTATTTCCCTAAAATATCAAATTCTAAATTTACAAGCGTTCCTGGCTGAATGTTTTTGAAATTGGTATTATTAAAAGTATATGGAATGATACAAACTGAAAAAGAATTATTTTTTGAATCTACAACTGTTAAGCTTACCCCGTTTACACAAACCGAACCTTTTTCAACAGTAATATTATTTTGTGCTGGATCATATTCAAAAGTAAACATCCAGCTTCCATCAGTTTCTTCAACATTATTACAAACAGCAGTTTGGTCAACATGCCCCTGAACAATATGTCCGTCAAGCCTATCGCCGAGTTTCATGCATCTCTCCAAATTTAAACCATCACCGATTTTAAGATGAGCCAGATTAGTTTTTTGAAGTGTTTCGGCAATAGCGGTAACCGTATATTCATCACTTTCGATATTCACAATAGTAAGGCAAACTCCATTGTGAGCAATACTTTGATCAACTTTGAGTTCCTTTATAAATGCTGGTTTTACGGTAATATGCAGATTGCCTTGCTCTTTTCTTAACGCTTTAACTTCTCCTAAACCTTCTACTATTCCTGAAAACATATTATTTTAAATTTAGAAATTTGGAAATTCAACAATTTGAAAATTAAATAAAATAATTTTCAGCCGCAAAATTTTCAGATTAAATTAATTACTAGGAGCAATTTTTTCTTTTATCAGTTGAATGAATCCTTTCAAAATACGCGGTTTTATACCATCAATACGTATTTCGTTAACAACACATACATAAAAATATGTACCATCAGAACACAATTTTTTACTGTTTTTATTTTTGCCGTCCCATAAAATATCAGGATTAGAAGTCTCAAAAAGCAAGATGCCCCAGCGGTCGTATATTTTAATATCAATATCCTTTACATAACGGTACGGCAATGGAATGAAAAAATCGTTTTGACCATCACCATTTGGTGTAAATACATTAGGCAACCTATATTCAGG
This sequence comes from uncultured Bacteroidota bacterium, assembly GCA_903889605.1. Taxonomy (GTDB): domain Bacteria; phylum Bacteroidota; class Bacteroidia; order 2-12-FULL-35-15; family 2-12-FULL-35-15; genus 2-12-FULL-35-15. The sequence goes on along the minus strand of CAISYK010000659.1, from coordinate 2,720 downwards.
GCAGTTGTCGACACATATTTTATTAACGACCGGGCTTTCATTTCCTGCTGAATCAATTGCCGTAACAGCGTAGCATCCGGCAACTGATGGAATACCTTCAAACAAATAATGGTGTATAAAACTGGTTGTATACATGTCGGATGAGTTATAAATCAATTCCAAAGAGCCTTCAAGAGTTGGAGAGAAAAACAAATTGTACTGTGCTGCATCATTACAACAATATGTATTTGGATTTGTCCATGAAATTGTATTTTGGAAAAGATCACAATCATTAGCTACTGTAAAATTTGGCTGGCATGGAGGCACCAGATCTATCGGCCTATCACATTTAATCTGTGAACTATTGTATAAAGGACGAGGCAGGGCTATATCAGAATACTGACCAACGCTGACTATTTTATAGCAATAGCTTAGGCCATTTACTAATCCTGTATCAATATAAGAAGTGGTAACAGATGTATCAATTTTCACAAAGACAGATGAACCTACTGGAATTGCACGGTAAATATCATATCGATAGTTAGTCCAAGGTACAAATGCCTGCCATGACAAGTTTATCTTTTTATCAAAAGGAATTGAAATTAGATATACTGAAGAAGCAGTACTTGTAGAACCTTTGAATAAATTATTAGAATAAAAATCAACACGATAAGTATATGCTGAATCCTGTGTATTTAATCCGGTGCTGATAAAGCTCGAATCAGTTAACTGATAATATGAAGGCTGGACGTAACTTGTGACCTGAGTAAATGCAGAAGCAATAGGGTTAAATCCAGGGGCCTGCATTAAACGATATTCATAAGGAGGAGGATTCGCTATTGTATCAAAGTTTGAAGAAGATCCGATTGGCTTAACCCAACGTACCATTATACTGTCATTTAACCCCGTACTGAAAACACTAACATTTGTAATAATTGGGACATCGCGCACTAATTGGGCACAAACATTTGCAGAAGCATAACTTTGTGAACCATCAGCATAATATGCAATCACGACATAAGAATAATCAATGCCGTTTATTAAACCTTGTCCGTTATTATTATCTGTAAACGATAAAACAGAAGGAAGTGCGGAGCCAATTAATGTATAACCTGTATAGCTTGGCACTCCAGTTTCACAAGCACTTGGAATCCATGTACTGCAGACGTTTTTCCTGTAAATTTTATAACCTAAAAACGGATTGTTTCCTAACGTATCATGACAAGATGCGGCATTCCAATTCAGCAGCATACTTGATCCGCTTGGAACTGCAGTTAGTCCAGTTGGAGCTGGTGCAATAACCTTAATAAACACAGATTCGAAATCAATAAGAGGAGTCATAGGATTGCTGTCTGTAACTTTAAAAGTAACTAAATAAGGAAGTAATTGAACTTGTGCACAGTTTGGACTCCAGCTGAATTGCCCGGTTACCGGACTTACAGCCGGCACCGATGAAAACGAGGCGGCCGGACTCAAAAGGAAAGGACCGCCTGAAGCACTTAATGTCAATACCTTATTCACTTCAACATCGGTTGCTGTTACAGGAAAATTTAAATTAGTTCCGGCAGTTATGCAGGTATCACGTACATAATTAATTTTAGGAGCTGTATCAGTACAGGCAGATACGGTTATCTGCATATCACGCAATACAGATCCAATATAATAACGCATATTATTATAAGGGTCTCTCCTATATTCTTTTATCAAAACAGCAATATTATATTGGCATAGCATTGATGGTGCGCACCAAATTAAATCTCCGGTAACGGGATTGATATCACTCGCAGACATATTTGGAGGAAGCGAATATCCATAAATGGGCGATCCGTATGCATAACAATTAGTTAAGCTGTAAAATAAGCTATCGCCGTCAACATCAAAAGCTCCGGGGTTATGTTCAAAACAAACTCCAACACACGCTTCATCAATCGGAGGATTAAGCAATTCAGGGGAGTTATTCGGCACAAGCCACGTGTTAATTACTAATTCTGATCTGAGATAAAAAGATTGATCGACCGAACTCGGAATATTACAAATTCCGGCATTTCTATTGGGATCTTCCATTGTGATTACATAAAGTCCATCACCCGGATATGTGTGGGTTGCTTCATAAATATTAATTTTTGTAAACACAGCTATTGGCACACCATCTGCGGTATTGCATATATTTGAAGGTCCGTTGACTCGAGGAGCTGTGGCACTATCCCCATCACCGAAATAAACGACTAACTCGCAGCGGTCGGCCTGAGTAGTATTAGGATCAGTGTTGGTATATGTAGTAACAATTATTTTGTATGTTTTGCCGGATATATGCTGATAGGTGATTTCTCCTGCACGATTATGAGTTGCAAATATTTTGCTGAAGCTTATAAGCAATACAATAAATAACAGGGCAATTTTTTTCATTTTTATTAATGGTACTCAAAGAATAAGTAAAACTCTAAATTACGAAAATTATTTAAAAGGAACATCAATAAATCTTAATTTTTCAAATTAAAAACAAAAAATTCATATTCCAAAAACTTATTTATGTCAAAAAAGTAAAATTTGTTCATTTTACTTAACTTCCTTTAGGTAAAACACGCAAATTAAATTTAAGAATGATAACAAATATATTAACACAAATAGTTTGGAGAAATTATATTAGTTGAAACAGCAAATTAAAAAGACGAAACAAAACAAAATTCCAGCAATTAAAAGAAAAACAATTTAATGTCCGATAATTAAAAATATTTTACCAT
>CAISYK010000658.1 GCA_903889605.1 uncultured Bacteroidota bacterium | reverse complement strand
CCCGTACAACCTGCCAGTGCCAGCGCCATGAACATGATAACCGCAATTTTTTTCATCTTAACATCTCCTGTATTATTTAATCCCGAATTTTAAGTCATTATACATTTTGTTTTCCTCTGCAACTTGCCTTGCCCAACCAAGCAAAATTGATAGTCTGGAAAGTGAATTAAAAAAAGCCATTGACACATCAAAAGTAAATGTGCTGATTGCTTTGGCGTGGGAATATCGAAAAATAGACCTAGAAAAAGCGTTAAGATATTCAAGCCTCGGACTGGCTATTTCAGAAAAAAATGATTTTAAAAAGGGGAAAGGGAATACCTACAGCAAGCTAGGAGACGTTTATTATTCCGTATGTGAATATGGGAAAGCATTAGAGTTTTATTCTAAATCATTAAAGATACAGGAAAGTATTGACGATATAAAAGGTGAAGCTAACTGTTTAAACAGTATAGGTAATGTGAATGTAATTCAAGGGGATTATGAAAAAGGACTGAACAATTATTTAAAATCATTGGAGATTTATGAATCCATTGGAGATAAAAAAGCAATGCCTTTTAACAATATTGCTGCATCATATTATTATCTGGGCAATTATGAAAAAGCATTGGAATATTATATCAAAGCATTAAAAATATTTGATAATCTTGGGAACAAAAAACTAATGATTAATCCGGCATTAGGAGTTGCAAATGTTTATGTGGTTTTGGGGAACTATAAAAGCGCGTTGGCATATTATAAACAAGCCCTGGCAATGAGTATAGAGCTGGGCAATAAATCTGGTCTTTCCGTATCTCTTAATGGCATAGGTATTGTATACGAAAATTTACATAACAATGATACTGCCTTGGTATACTATCTTAGGTCGTTACAAATTAATGAGGAAACAGAAAATAAATCTTCAATTGCAAATTCTTTGATGAATATCGGAAATGTATATAGTACTGCAAAAAATTATAAAAGGGCTTTGAAGTATTACCATAAAGCACTATATATAAATGAAAAAACAGAAAACAAAAATCAAACTTCAAAAACATTACTTAATATAGGCATTTTATATTCCCAACAAAAGGAAGTGGAAAAAGCACTAGAGTATTTTAAAAAAGGGTTAGTACTTGCGAACTCCATAAAAAGCAATGAAATAATTATGCATTGCAATGAGAATATTTCAGAAGTATATGAAAAAAAAGGTGACTATGAACAAGCCTATTATTATCATAAATTATATTCTGACGTCAAAGATTCACTGCTAAATGAAAGATCCGGCAAACAAATAGCAGAGATGAACACTAAATATGAAAGCGAAAAAAAAGCAAAAGACATACTGCTTTTAACTAAAGACAAAGATCTGCAGCAGGCGGAAATTGCCAAACAAAAACTCCTTCGCAATGGCACTATCGGAGGATTAGTATGTGCTTTATCACTCGCTTTTATTTTGTTTAATCGTTTTCGGGTTACAAGTAAGCAGAAAACAATTATTGAATCACAAAAATTTCAAATTGTGGAAAGCATAAATTACTCTAAAAAGATACAAGATTCACTGCTTCCTAATATAGAAGGTATGCGAAAAGCCATACCTAATTTATTTGTTTTTTATGAACCTAAAGACATTGTAAGCGGTGATTTTTATTATTTCTGCGAATTTGAAAAATACACTTTGCTGGCATGTGTTGATTGCACCGGGCATGGAGTGCCGGGCGGATTTATGAGTACATTAGGATGTTTATTGCTGGATAAAATAGCAAATAGTGAAACGCTGAGTCCTTCAGATATTCTAAATAAATTAAGTGATGAAATTATCAGAGTGCTACATCAGCAAGACGGGGGTGAGATACAGGATGGTATGGATTTATCAATTTGTTTGATTGATCGAAAGAAAGGTAAAATTGATTTCAGCGGAGCGCGTAATGGAATTATTTTAGTCTCAGCTGATAAGGCAAAACGATACAAAGCAGACCCTTTACCGGTGGGAGGGAATTATGTAAAAAAAGGAAAAGCTCTTGAACGCAGCTTTAAAACACAAAGTATTTCAATTGACACAAACGACTGGATTTACATGTATACTGATGGTTTTATGGAGCAAGTAGGCGGGGAAGATGGAGTTCCAATGAATTATACTCAGTTTGAAAATCAATTAATTGGTCTTTCAAAAATACAAAGTCCTGGAGAAAAAAATATAATGCTACAAACGATACATGACAAATGGAGAGGAACGCATGAAAGGGATGATGATATTCTAATTCTGGGTTTTCAGGTTGTTTAATCTCTCTAATTACGACACCCTATTCGTAGTTCATTGCATAACGTAACAAAGTGTTGTTAGCCAATCATAAATAATAATAAAGACTGCATCGGAGACAATTCCATTGCCAAATATGAAAGTAGAGACTGTACATGCATTTTTGGAAAAAAAACATTTTTTTTACTATTATATAAAATCCGCATATTAATATAAAATTTTTCATATAAATTAATTGCATCGCCAAAAATAGACGCATAGTTATAATTATATTTGCAACAAGATTTCAATAAATCTCCCTTAAATGAAATATATTTTTATTTTTTATTTTTTATTTCTTTACATTTTATTTTCCTCTATCAATTGCCTTGCTCAATCAAGCAAAATTGATAGCCTGGAAAACGAATTAAAAAAATCTATTGACACCTCAAAAGTAAATGTGCTGATTGCTCTGGCGACAGAATACAGAAAAAAAGCCCCCGAAAAAGCATTAGAATATTCAAGTCAGGCTTTAGTGCTTTCCCAGAAAATTGATTTCAAAAAAGGAACAGGTAACGCATACAGTGCGGCAGGAGGGGTATTTTTTGTAAACGGTGATTTTGATAAAGCTTTGGATCAGTATAATAAATCATTAGCTATCAGGGAAAACATTGGGGATAAAAAAGGTGCGGCGAACAGCTTAAACAGCATCGGAAATGTAAATATTAATCAGGGAAATTATGAAAAAGGATTAAAAAATTATCTAAAATCGTTGGAAATTTTTGAATTAATCGGAGATAAAAAATCAATGCCGCTTAATAACATCGCTGCGTCATATTTTTATTTGGGTAATTATGAAAAAGCATTAGAATATTATTTCAAAGCCCTAAAAGTATTTGAATTGCTCGAAAATAAAGAGGCTATGATTAACCCCTCTATTGGCATTGGGGGCATATACTTCAATATGGGCAATTTTAAAAATGCATTGATTTATTATAATCAGGCATTGAAAATAAGTACCGGCTTGCAAAGCAAATCAGGCCTCAAAGGGCTGGCAAAATCGCTAACCGCTATTGGAAATGTATATGAAAAACTTCAGAATGATGATACAGCATTGGAATATCATATTAAATCTTTACGAATTACAGAGGAGCTTGGAGATAAAACTGCAATAGCAAATTCCCAGATAAATATCGGGAACATATATAACAATAAAAAAAACTATGAAAAAGCTTTGGAATGTTATGAAAAAGCTTTACAGATAAATAGAGAAACAGGGAACAAAAATGGAAGTGCAAACTCATTACTTAATATTGGTATTTTATATTCTCAAAAAGGTAAAGTGGAAAAGGCTATGGAATATCTAAAGTGGGGACTTCTTTTAGCGGACTCAATAAAAAGCAAGGAAATAATTATGCAAGGCAATGAAGAACTTTCAAAAGTTTACGTAAAAATAGAGGATTACAAAAACGCTTATAATTATTTTAAACGTCATGCCGCAATCAAAGATACTTTGATGAATGAAAATAATTCAAAAAGCATGGCAGAAATACAAACAAGGTATGAAACTGAAAAAAAAGAACAGGAAATTGTAAATCTTACAAAAGATAAATCAATAAATGATATTAAGGTAAAAAACCAGAATATCATAATAGCCTCATTTGTTTTTGGTTTTATATTATTATTGCTTCTCGCGTTTTTGGCCTATAACCACTATCGTGTTAAACAAAAAGCAAATGAAGTAATCCGCCAAAAGAACAAAGAAATTACTGAAAGTATCAGTTATGCAAAACGTATCCAATCTTCTTTTTTAACGTCAGAAAAATACATCTCTAAGCGCCTTCCCGATTATTTTATTTTATTTCAGCCCCGCAATATTGTCAGCGGTGATTTTTATTGGCTGAAGGAAAAAAATAACGACCTTTATGTTTGTACAGCAGACTGCACAGGGCATGGAATACCAGGCGCATTCATGAGTTTAATAAGCATGGGAATTCTCAACGAAATTATTTATTCCAAGTCCCACCTTAAACACACAGATGATATCCTTAATGAGCTGCGCAAAATTATAATTTTAGCCTTAAATCCAGAAGGCGCAGAGGAAGAAGGAAATGACGGAATGGATACCGTTTTATGCCGTTTCGATCTGCAAAAAATGGAGTTAGAATATTCAGCAGCTAATAATTCGTTTTATATTATCAGAAATGGTGAATTATTGGTTTATAAACCCGATAAAATGCCTGTAGGGAAATATATTGGTCTGGAAAAACCATTTTCAAGAACTACAATTCCTATTGAAAAGGGAGATTGTATTTATTCATTCAGTGATGGATATGTAGATCAGTTCGGCGGCCCCAAAGGAAAAAAATTCCAATCCAAACAGTTGAAAGAACTTTTTTTGGCGCATTGCAATAAACCAATGAGTGTTCAGAAAGGGATTTTGAACAGAGCGCTTAATGAATGGATGGGTCCTTCTGAGCAGGTGGATGATATTTTAGTAATTGGGATAAGGGTGTAAGGGAAGACCACCCCAGCCCTCCCGAAAGGATGGAGACCTAATGCGCAAGCACAAAAAAATCATAGAGATTGCAGGATATTTTTATGCAATCAAGATAGGGGCATAAATATATTTTAAATAAT
>CAISYK010000657.1 GCA_903889605.1 uncultured Bacteroidota bacterium | reverse complement strand
TTACCGTCAGTAATTGAAATTACGATGGTTGGAATATATGCAGAAACGTCGCCTGCTTGAGTTTCAATAATTGGTAATGCTGTTAATGAACCGCCTCCTTTTACAATTCCCCTAATAGATTCAGGAAGATCGTTCATATTTTTTGCGATGTCATCATTTGCATTTATTTTAGCAGCACGTTCCAATAAACGGCTGTGTAAGTAAAATACGTCGCCAGGGTATGCTTCACGTCCCGGAGGTCTTCTTAATAATAATGATACCTCGCGATAAGCAACCGCTTGTTTTGAAAGATCATCATAAACAATTAGTGCCGGACGTCCGCTGTCGCGGAAGAACTCACCAATTGCAGCACCAGCAAAAGGAGCATAAAACTGCATTGGAGCAGGATCTGATGCTGTTGCAGCTACAATTACCGTATAAGCCATTGCACCGTTCTCTTCCAATACACGCTGAATATTTGCTACAGTCGAACCTTTTTGTCCGATTGCCACATAAATACAAAATACAGGCTGACCTGCTTCGTAAAATTCTTTTTGGTTAATAATTGTATCAATCGCAACGGCAGTCTTACCTGTCTGACGGTCTCCGATAATTAACTCACGCTGACCGCGACCGATAGGAATCATCGCATCAATAGCTTTCAAACCTGTTTGCAGCGGCTCATTTACCGGCTGACGATAAATTACACCCGGCGCTTTACGCTCCAAAGGCATTTCATATAATGTTCCTGTAATAGGACCTTTGCCGTCAATCGCATGCCCCATTGTATCTACCACACGCCCTAACATTCCTTCGCCAACCTGAATAGAAGCAATTTTACCGGTGCGTTTTACAACATCACCTTCTTTAATATCATTTGAAGAGCCTAAAGTTACAGCTCCGACATTGTCCTCTTCCAGATTCAATACGATCCCTTTTAATCCGCTTGAAAATTCGATCAACTCCCCTGATTGAACTTTAGAAAGTCCATAAATACGGGCTATACCGTCACCTACCTGAAGCACGGTACCAACTTCTTCCAATTCCTGTTCCGATTTAAAACCAGATAATTGCTGTCTTAATATTGCAGATACTTCTGCTGGTTTAACTTCTGCCATTATATATTAGTTTAATTTATTTAGTCGAAAGTTGAAAGTTTAGGTTTAAAGTTAAATTCTAACAAATTTACTTTTTTAAGTTTGGAACATAATTGAAAGTTGAACATTAATCAACGTTGAACTTTCTAACTTTAAACTTTCTAACTTTATTATATTTCTTTAATATAAGGATTTTCTTTAAAACTGCGTTTTAACGTATTTAATTTACGGGCAATGCTTGCATCAACTTGTTTATCACCTATGCGCAGAATAAAACCTCCGATAATATCTGTATTTATTTTTTCCTGTAAAACAACTTCACTATTTCCTGTTCCTTTTACAATATCCATTATTTCTTTGCGGATAACGTCATCAATGCCCTTTGCAGTCGTAATTACAGCAGTAAGGATTTTTTTCTTTTCTTTATATTGGTTAACAAATTCAAAAGCAATTTCGGCTAAATAAATTTCGCGTTTTTTGCTGGTAATTAATTGAATATAAGCATCCGTTACTTTGTTCAATTTCCCTTCAAAAATTTCCTTCAAAACGGCTTGTTTTTTATCTGTTTTAATGAGAGGGCTTTTCAGGAAGTTTACAAAATCGGGATTAGATTCACATAATGATAAAATACTTTTCATATCACTATATGCCTGCTCCAATACGCCTTGTTCGGTTGATAGATCAATGAATGATTTAGCGTATCGTGATGCTACTCTTGTTCCTTGCATTTTTAATTAGTTTAAAGTTAGAAAGTTTAATTTGGGATGCATTTAACTTTTAACTTTCCAGGTTTTCAACTTAGTTTAAATTAACGTCTTGTAATAAATTTTTCACCAACGATTTTTGTTTTTCATCACTTGACAATTCTGCTTTTAGAATTTTTTCAGCGATTTCAATAGAAAGAACGGCTACCTGATTTTTCAGTTCAGTGATAGCTGCCATTTTTTCGTTTTGAATATTTTCGCGGGCAGTTTTCAACAAACGTTCTCCTTCTTTATTTGCAAGGCCTTTTGCTTCTGAAATCATCTTTTCCCTGATTTCGCGGGCATCTTTCAATAGCAAATCGCGCTCTGCACGAGCTTCCGTTAAAATGCGCTCATTGTCAGACTGCAGAGCTTTCATTTCTTTCTTTGCTCTCTCAGCTGATTCAAGGGAATCTGTAATGAACTTTTCCCTTTCATTAAGCATATTAAGAATGGGCTTCCAGGCAAACTTTTTTAATATAAAAAGTACAATAGTGAATGATAATAACATCCACACCAAGAGTCCGATATCCGGTGTTACTAATTCCATAGTCTTCTATTTTTTTAACCTGTTTATTTAAGAATACAGGTATGATTGAACATTTTTTTAAGCAAGCCCAACAATGAAAGCCAAAGCAACTGCAGCTAGTGCAACTCCTTCAACAAGTGCTGCTGCAATAAACATATTGGAAACAATATCGCCTTTCATTTCTGGCTGACGCGCCATTGACTGAAGGGCATTACCACCGATATTTCCGATACCGATACCTGCTCCAACTGCAGCCAAACCTGCACCTATTACTGCTCCTGCTTTTGCTATTGCTACATCTGCTAATAAAATTGTTAGTAATGATGTCATAAATTTAATTGTTTAAGGGTTATTATTGTTTATAATTTAATTTTTAATGGTGTTCTGGTTCAGCTATAGCCATTCCAAAATAAATGGCGGATAAAAATGTAAATACAAATGCCTGTAGAAATCCAACAAGCAATTCAAGGCAATTGATGAAAATGGTGAACGCAACTGCTGGAACAGAAGCTCCTAATCCTGCTCCGGTTGAAGCCTGACCGGCAACAAATATCAAACAGAAAAACACAAGTAATACAATGTGCCCTGCCAGAATATTTGCAAAAAGCCGCACAATTAGTACAAATGGTTTAAGAAATATCCCGACAAATTCAAGCAAAGAAATAATCGGAAGTACAAAAATAGGAACGCCCGGCATTGCAAAAATATGCCTCCAGTAATTTTTATTTGAGCTGGCAAGGGTTATTACAAGAGTAAATACCGCTAATACGATAGGAACAGCAATGTTGCCTGTTACATTTGCCCCTCCCGGGAAAATAGGAATCAAACCTAGAAGATTATTTACCCAAATGAAAAAGAAAATAGTAAGCAGGAAAGGCATGAAGCGGGCATAATGCTTTTCTCCAATTGCAGCTTTTGCTATATCATCTCTAACAAAAATAATTATCAGCTCAACCGCCCCCAGCCAACCTTTTGGTGCTTTATTTTTATTCCGGTCATAGGCCTTAGCTACTGTAATAAAGACAAGCAGAATAATGGTCAGACTTATTAAAAGAGACAGAACATTTTTAGTTATGGAAAAATCATAAAACCCAGATCCGTCTTCAGAATGAATTTTTCCTTCCACATAAGTGTATCCTTTATAAGCTGCTTTTCCGTGCTCGAAATTTGATGATAAAAACAAGCTCCAGCCATTTACTTTATTATAGATAATAATAGGGAGCGGGATAGATACAGGATTTTCTTCGCTGCCGAAAATATGCCATTCGTGAGAATCGGCAATATGATTCATTACCAGTTTACCTGCATTAAAACCTTCTTTTTTAGGTTCTTGTGTTGAATCCGCAGAGGCTTTTCCGTCATTTTCTATATTCTCATAAGCGCTTACAGAGAGTGCAGTAAAAAGAAATATAAAAAACAATAATATTGACTTGAATCTATTAACTTTATTAGTCATTGCACGTAATTTTTTTTACACAATTACTTAAATTCCGCCGCAAAGCTAAATATTTAATTGAATAAATAAAACAAAAAATGTCAGAGTTTTTGTTGGATTTTTTTTAGGTGAGTATTTCGGCAAATTTGCAAATTGATAAAAATATATTTGTTGCTATTTATTATGATTCTATTTGTCTGGGTTTCAAAGCTGTTAGCGGAAACATTCCCATTCTTTCTAATCGGAAATAGGAATAAATTTGCAGCAAATCAATTTTGTGTTACATGACAAAAATCATAAAATTTGCATATTATTTGAGAAATACATTTTTTGGGCAAAAACGGGTTGAAGCTGGAACAAAAATTTATGCAGTGTTTATTATGAAAACAAAAATATTTTTAACGATTGTTTCCGTTGTTTTTACAATTACAGCCGATGCGCAGTGGAAGGCTGTAAATGCAGGTCTTACAAATTTACATGTAAATGTTTTAGCTGTGAGCGGAACAAATATTTTTGCAGGGACAAACAACGGAGTGTTTTTTTTCGACACCATTGCGGATCATTGGAACGCTGTAAATACAGGCTTGACAAATTTAAATATTTCCTCATTAGTAATTAACGGCAGCAATATTTTTGCCGGAACGGGCAATGGGGTATATTTATCAGCAAACAGCGGTATTAATTGGACATCAGTAAATAACGGTTTAACAAATCTTACAATTAATTCTTTGGCTGTCGGCGGGACAGGCATTTTTGCAGGAACAAATAATGGATTGTTTTTATCAACTAACGATGGTAAAACATGGACACCTGTAGAATCTATTTTCATAAATCTTTTTGTAAATTCATTTACTGTATGCGGAAGTAATATTTTTGCCGGAACCAGCAGTGTATTTTTATCAACAGATAATGGTAACAGCTGGGATGCGATGAGCACAGGCTTACCGCATCTTGCTGTCACTTCATTAGCAATATGCGGAAACAATATGTTTGCTGCAACTGACAGCATAGGAATATTTATTCGCCCCATGGCCGAAATGCTGCCGTTATCAGGTACTGATAATAAAACCAAAGACTGCCCTTTGGTGACTATTTACCCCAACCCTTTTATCAGCAATGCAATCATTGAAATAAAAAGGTGTTTTATACAGCAATCAGGTGATAGCAACATAGGCGAAGGATTGCGGGGCCAAATTGATTTAGTTATATATAATTTGCTTGGGCAGGATGTTATAAATATGAAAAATATTTTAGAATTCGAACAAAAAATAACAATTGATCGGGGCAATTTACCCAATGGTATTTATTTTTACGAACTCTCAGAGAACAATAAACCTATTGCTTCGGGAAAGTTAATTGCGGAGTGAAAGGTTTGTATGACGAATTTACGCTGTATTCATAACCTTATAAACCGAAATAATAAAAAACTAAATCTGCGGTGAATTAAACGAATCAGCCCTAAACTTTTCCAGACTCTTTTCGTAAATATATTGCAAACTTTAAAATGAAATAATATCAAATTAAATTGAAACTTAAATTTAAAAGAAACGTATATAATGCTCAGTAAATTCGCCTTATTTAAATGAAAAAAATATTCGAAATTTAAATTATGTGCGGCAAATAAAACACTAAATTTGCAGACGGATCAGCAAATTTATTTTAACACATTTTTAGGTATTCACTTAAACAAGAAGTTATAATATGGTTGTTAAAATCAGAAAAACCGCATTTCTCATTTCTCTCCTTCTTTTACTCGTATCCTATTCAAAAGCACAATTAATTATTAATGAAATTTCTCAAGGCCCATCAGGTTCTCAGGAATATGTAGAACTATTGGTTGTTGGAGTTCCTACATGCAGTTCTATTCCATGTATGGATCTGAGAGGATATTATATTGATGATAATAATGGCAATTACGGCACTGGTCCTGGAACAGGGGTTGCTCAAGGCTGTATCCGGTTTAAGAACACTTCTTTTTGGTCATGTATTCCAATAGGCACTCTTATTGTTATTTACAATGATGCTGACATCAACGGCAGTATCCCTGCACAGGATATTTCGATGACTGATGGTAACGGCAGATTGGTTATTCCTGTTAGCAACTGCTCGTTATTTGAAGAAAACACTGCATTTCCAAGCCTTACAAATGCAGTACATCCAACTACTGGTTTCACTTCATGCGGAGGCTGGGATAATATTGCGATGGCGAATGGAGATGATTCTTTTCAAACATTGGATCCTGCCGGCAATCAGGTTTTCTCTGTAAGCTGGGGTAATAACACTACAAACACTAATATTTATTTTAGCGGAACTTCTGCCGCCACGGTTGCTTATATGACAAACAATTCGGATAATAACCCAAACAATCAGGCAAATTGGACCAGAACTTCAACAGCAGGAAATCAAACTCCGGGTTCACCGAATAATGCAGCAAATGCAGCATGGATAAGCTCCATGAATAATTCAAATACGCCACTAACTCCATTAGTAATTAATACAAGTTCAACGAATGCAGGTTGTACATGTAATGGAACTGCATCGGCAACAGCATCTGGGGCAAACCCTCCGTATACATATTCCTGGACACCTTCAGGGAGCACCTCTGCATCTATTTCAGGACTTTGTGCCGGAACTTATACAGTTACTGTTACCAGCGCCAATGGATGCACACAAACTGCATCAGAAACAATTACCGCAAGTTCAGGACTTACCATTTCTGTAAATTCTGAAACAATTTGTACCGGGCAGACGGCAGCTTTAACGGCCTCGGGAGGTACAACTTATCTATGGTCAACCGGCGATGCAGGAAATTCAATAACTGATAATCCAACAAGCACAACTTCATATACTGTTACAGGTTCGAGCGGAGGATGCTCAGGCACAGCTGTTGCAACTGTCACTGTTGGCGTGGCATTGACAATCAATACAAATTCTGAAACTATCTGCACCGGACAGAATGCTGTATTAACTGCCACTGGCGGTACAACTTATTTGTGGTCAACTGGTGATGCTGGAAATTCAATAACTGAAACTCCTGTATCAACGACTTCATACACTGTTACAGGTTCAAGCGGAGGATGTTCAGGTACAGCTATCGCTACTATCACTGTCGGCAGTGCATTGAACATTACTGTAAATTCGGAAACTATCTGTACAGGACAGAACGCTGTATTAACAGCCGCTGGCGGTACAACATATTTGTGGTCAACCGGTGATGCTGGAAATTCAATAACTGATAATCCAACAAGCACAACGTCATACACTGTTACAGGTTCAAGCGGAGGATGTTCAGGCACAGCTGTTGCAACTATCACTGTCGGCGGGGCATTGACAATCAATGTAAATTCTGAAACTATCTGCACAGGGCAGAATGCGGTATTAACAGCAACTGGCGGTACAACTTATTTGTGGTCAACGGGTGATGCAGGAAATTCAATAACTGAAACTCCCGCTGCAACAACTTCTTACACTGTTACAGGTTCAAGCGGAGGATGCTCAGGCACAGCTGCTGC
>CAISYK010000656.1 GCA_903889605.1 uncultured Bacteroidota bacterium | reverse complement strand
TTTAAAATTATGCACTGGCCCGGAGCTTCAGTAATGTTAGTATTAGGAATAGGAATTATGAGTTTATTATTTCTTCCATTGATGATTATATTAAAAACAAAAGACAACAGCAGTAAGCGGGATAAATATATCCTTGCAATAAGTGCAGTATTAGGCTTTTTTCTATGCTGGGCAACACTGTTTACCGTAATGCACTGGCCAGGTAAGGGAATGTTTTGGATAATATCTATTTGTATTTCCATTTTTATTCTCATTCCGGCATATTTTATTACAGGTATCCGAAATCCTGAAACAAAATTTAACACTATCGTTACAACGATAATATTAATAGGAGCATCCGGCCTTCTGTTTACAATGGTAAATCTCAGGCCGGCAGTAAAACAAGATCAAATAAAAATGTATACCTACATTCAAAGTGAGGACTTGCTTAAAAAAATACAAAACAAATCAAGCGGATCACAAAAGGAAAGTATCGTACAAAATAGTTCAGCTGAAAAAATTAATAATTTATCTGAGCAATTAAAAAGTTTGATACTGGAGAGTGCGATCGGTTATAAATCCATACCAAAAGACTTTGAAAGCATTGGTATTTATATGGAAGATGGAAACCTTGGTTCTCAATTTTTTAAAAACGGCCCAGGAATCAGGTTAATTAATGATCTAAAAGCAGAAATAATTAAATACAATGCTTCGGCGGAAATTAGTCTAGAGAATAAAATCCCAATTGACCATTCAATATTAGATATAGAGCCTGAAAATATTGGAAGATACAGTAACTTTTCCATACTAAATAGTTTAACACAAATACAAATGTATGTGGCAGCAGCTGAGAATAGATAGACAGCAAATAGGTAAACCAAATGTCAATTAAAAAACCTGTAATGTGGAAATTTAGATTAATTCAAGCTTAATTAAACTAAAAGCCCTCCTCGAATAACGAGAAGGGCTTTTGTTTTTTTTAATACCTAATTTCAACAAACACCATAGTGAAAGGCGCTTATTCATAATTCACATTTAATTCACTGCATAATCAGCGAGCATCTTTTGCCCTACTTCTATTGCCACCAAACTTTTTTCAATAAATGCAGGTTTATTTTTCGTGTTAATTGCTTCAACAAAAGCTGCCTGGTCAAATATTTTTGAATGCTGTAAGAAGGCGGCTAAGCCGATCATCACAGCATAATTTTTATCTATGACCCTGGCTTCTTTAACTATAGAAATTTTAATAATATTTTTCGGATCTACTTTTCCTTTTAGCAATTCGTCCATATTTAAGGAATCATCTGTAATGATTATTGTGTCAGCGTGTATACGGTTTTTAACACGCTGATAGCCATTCATCGAAAGTATAAACATATAATCAGGACGATCAATTTCAGTATAAAGAATTTCTTCATCAGAAAAAATAATTTCCGAAATAGAATATCCTGTCATTATAGTAATCGGGAAATCATCTTTTTGAGTTACAAATAAACCCGAGATAATTCCAGAATAGGCTAACAAAAATGAAGAAGATATTACTCTTTCACCAGCACTGCCGGCTATTACAAGGCTTGTTTTCTTTTTTAAATTATGTTTAAATTGTTTTGGCTCCTTTTTATTAGGAATAACCACCGCCATTTGTTCTGCTGTATGCTTTCTTATTTTTTCGGTTAATTCTTCTCTTTCTTTATTAATCAATATTCCTTTCCCATAGCTTAAAGCCTTCATCATTCCATTGATGCCTTCTTTATCCATATCATTTTTCT
>CAISYK010000655.1 GCA_903889605.1 uncultured Bacteroidota bacterium | reverse complement strand
GGATTACAAAGATAAGATTATTGGGTTGATTAGCAAACAGCACTGTGAATTAATGGCAAATTAAGAAGGACCCTAGTGATAAGGGGAGTTCGATTATTTAATGATTCATAATTGATCTAAAGTCAACTCATGTGGGCGTTTTCCTTTCTTAAAAAATAAAGCGGCGGGTTTTCCGCTTCAATCTTTTCTTAAAAAAAGAAAAGGATTTACGCTTCAATCCATAACGCAGCATTACTAATTAGGTAGCAATGACTGCATTTGTAGTGCTTCTCAGTCAAGATGAAAATGGGGATATCTTAAATGGAGGACTGGAATAAATAAAAGTATTTGTTAGAATGACGGACATTTTGAGTTGCTGTGTCTTCTAACTTTAGTCGTTTTTCTTGACATACGTTCTAATTTCTTTTTTAATTTACTATCTTCTATTTTTTTATCTTTTACTGCGGTTTTTGCGTCGTTTGATTTTGCTTCCTCAGGCATATTTTTAACAGATGTTTTTTCATCAGAAGAAACTTTAGAAGTAGCAGGTTTTTCATCCATTTGAGGGGAGCTCTTCTCCGATTTATTATTTAGGTGTACATCATCTGCCGAAGAGTTGGCAGACTTGTTTTTTTTAGAAAAAACATTGCTGCTTTTTTCTATTTCCTTAGGTTCTACAATTTCTGCTTTTTCTGTATTTATTTCTTCGGTGGTTTGTTTTACACTTATTTTTCGGTTTTGATTTTCTGTTTTTTGCGGAATTGGGGCTGGCTGCAGCCTTGAGTCCCTGTAGCTGTATGGATTATTTGCAGCTTGTTGGTTTACCTTTTTTTTAGTGCGTAAAGATTGGAAATACTCTGCTTTACTTGCTTTTTTATCTTTTTTATTCCAGGTTGGGCAAGCCGTTGTCGATGGTTTAATAGGAGTGGAAGTTTTTTCTTGCTCCATTTGGGCAAAGCCATTTAGTGCTGGGAATATTAATAAAATTAGAATAAATGATTTCATAATTTTAATTATTTTAAATAATAACGCAGGAAATATAACTATTAGTATTCGAATAAAAAAAACTTTATCGACGTAACACTCAGTTAAAGTATGATTGAAAACCCTAAAACTAATGGATAATATGGAGCTGAATAACTTTTTAGTTTGAATCCAAATTCTTTTTCTCAGTGATTTCATGTGTCTGCTTTGTGCGCTGTGTGTGATGTTTTTTGTAAACAGAGATTCACAAAGGACTGTTCAAGAAGATTGGCACCGGGCAAAGGATGATATTGATATTGTAATAATTCGAACAATATTTCAGTAAAATTATTAACTTCGTCGCTTTAAAATGCCGTTTTAACAGGATCAAAACATGCCTAAATTCAGGTGAGAAATTAAATTTTGTAAAAACTATATCAACTTTAACTGACTGTTTCAGTAACTATAGGCTATTTTAAGGTTTTCAAAATTATGTTATGAAATATGGCTGGTGCGCCTAAACAACAAACAATTAACAACGCCCCTAATAATGATGTATAATAAATTACTGAAAAAGGAATCGAAAATTGCCGTAATAGGCCTCGGATATGTTGGCCTGCCTATAGCTTTAGCATTTGCAAAAAAAATGAAAGTAATTGGTTTCGACATCAATCATGAACGAGTAAAAATGATGCAGAACAATATCGATCCATCTCATGAAATAGATGCAAAAGATTTTGAAAATTGCGATATCGAATTTACGGCTTCTATTGATATATTAAAACAAGCCCATTTTTTTATTGTCGCTGTACCTACTCCAATTGATGAACACAATCAGCCAAACCTGAAACCGCTGCTAGCCGCTTCCCGCTCAGTTGGAAAAGCTTTGAAAAAAGGCGATTATGTTGTATATGAATCAACTGTTTATCCTGGCTGTACCGAGGAAGACTGCATTCCTGTATTAGAAAAAACATCCGGTTTAAAATTTAAAACTGATTTTAAAGTTGGTTATTCTCCCGAACGGATTAATCCCGGTGATAAAGAGCATATTATAACTAATATTATAAAAATAGTTGCTGGATGTGATGAAGAATCATTAGAAACAATTGCAGATGTTTACAAAATAATTGTAGAACCAGGCGTTCATAAGGCATCTTCCATAAAAGTGGCCGAAGCAGCTAAAATTATTGAGAATACACAGCGTGATGTTAACATTTCATTGATGAATGAATTGTCCATAATATTCAGCCGTATGGGTATTAATACTTATGATGTTTTGGAAGCTGCAGGCACAAAATGGAATTTCCTGAAATTTTCACCTGGACTAGTAGGAGGCCACTGTATAGGCGTTGATCCATATTATTTAACTTATAAAGCCGAACAATTAGGTTACCATGCCCGAGTGATTAATTCCGGACGTTATGTGAATGATTCTATGGGATTTTATATTGCTAAACAAACAGTAAAAAAAATTATTGCTGCTAAAAAGAATTTATCGGAATCTCGTGTATTGGTTATGGGTACTACCTTCAAAGAAAATGTAAGCGACATTCGCAATTCAAAAATTGCAGACGTTGTAAAAGAATTTAGATCTTTCGGGGTAGCAGTCGATATTATTGACCCGCATGCCTCATCAGAAGAGTTAATGGATGAATATGGTTTTGGATTAACAGAAAAAATTGGTAAAGGTTACGATGCTGTTGTAGTAGCTGTAAATCATAAAGAGTATTTATCTTTAGATGAAGCTTATTTTAAATCTATACTTTCTGAGGGAGGCATATTGGTTGATGTAAAAGGAATTTCGAAAAATAAAATTAAACATTTAGCCTACTGGAGTTTATAGCATCCTTGCCGCATTATATTTTACTCGATTTGAGATCACTCTTTCTGCAAATACTCATTCCAATATCCGTATAGAGTAAGAGGGCTTTTATTGTTGTTTTCATACGGTTAAACTTTTCTGTATACATTTGTTAATACTTGAAAAACTATTAACCCATTGGACTATTAAACTATTAACTATTAAATACAATGCGCATAATTAGCGGAACACAAAAAGGCAGAAAAATATATCCTCCCAAAAATATACCTGTAAGGCCAACTACAGATTTCGCCAAAGAAGGGCTTTTTAATATCCTCAATAACTTTATTGATTTTGAAGGATTAAAGGTGTTGGATTTATTCTGCGGAACCGGTAATATTACTTATGAATTTGCTTCCCGCGAAAGCAGTGATATTACAAGTGTTGACGATAATTACCAGTGCTGTGAATTTGTAAAAAAAACGATTTCCGAATTTAAGATGACTCAGGTTAGAGTTATTAAATCTGATGTTTTTAGTTTTCTGAAAAAAACTGCAAATTCCTACCAGCTGATTTTTGCTGACCCGCCTTATGAGATGGAATTGGAAAAATTTGAATTAATTCCGGAATTAATATTCAGTAAAAACATTTTGCAGCCCGAAGGCATGCTTATTATTGAACATGGCGTCCGCACTGATTTTTCAAAACACCAATATTTTTTTGATCACAGAAAATACGGAAACGTAAATTTTTCTTTTTTTAAGAATATTGTCAAATTGTCATAAAAGGATTTTAGAAGAAAACAAAAATCAGCTTTAATTTTGTTGTAAACTTCTTGGCTGTATTAACTATAAAACTAATATACTTCTTAAGTTCGACTTTTTAAAAGAAGCATAAGGTTATAATTGACTAAATTCAATTTTCTATCCTCGTTTAAATTTTTTTTCCTCCCCCAAAAACTTTTTTCAAATTTAATCGTATTAAAGAAAAAATATAACAAGATATTAACATTTTGCTGTTCATTCAATTTAGTGTGATATAAACCTTTACCTCGTTCTTTAATTAATTTTGTTGTTTTTAAATCAAGAATTTGTTAACAATTTAAACAATATGCTATTTGAATTCATCTGTCATTTTGGTCGTTTAATCATAAAAACTGACGCTTATTGATTTAATGTTTTCTTCACTAAAACCAAAATATATTGATTAAATTATTAATACCTTTGAGCAATTACATTGGTATCACTGAAAAGTATTACAATTTCCTAAATTATTACACATTTTTTGATTGTTACAAATAAATACGATACTGCCTTTACTAGCGGTATGGGAAAACAGATACTCACAGATAAAATAGGCAAAAAACAGCCTTATAAGCATTATCCATGTTTTATCTTCATTTTCGTACAGTAGTTTTTTAATTTCAATAATATGAAAAACAATTACATCTTCCATTTCCTTACATCTTTCAAAAAAATCCACGAGGCATCTATAAGATTTATGCTGATTGCATTAATGTTATCTGCATCATCTTTTTCGAATCATCTTTTTTCAGCGGGTGTGGTTATTACAGCCCCATCATTATTTGATACGGCAAAGTGCTCTTTTCCTACTCCCTTGGTTACTTTAGATGACATTGTTATTGCTGAAAATGCTGTGGGGGATTTTGGAATCGGAGCAAATAAAACTTTTAGTTTGACTGTACCAAATGGTTTTCAGTTTTCAGGCGTCGGTGTTACTGCTTCGTTTACGGGTGCTGATATTACGGCTATTACTGTGCCAACAGACAATGCCGCTCAAATTGTAATTAAATATACAGTAGTTGCGACCGCTGTACTAAATACAATTACGATACATAATATTCAGGTCCAGGCAACTAGTAAACCGCTTGTAAATCCGGCAAATCTTACAAGATCTGGCGGAACTGCTTTAATAAATGGTGATATTGCAGGTACTGTTCATGCTACTTTTACATTAATAGCAAAAGACCCGACTATAACTGCCCAGCCTGTTCTGTCATCTCCATGCGAAGGAACTGATGCTTATTTCAGCGTTAGTACTTATATTACTCCTGCGTTTACTTACCTCTGGCAGGAAAACCAAGGAAGCGGATGGGTGTCATTGGTAGAAGGTTATCCTTATATTAATGTTAATTCGTACTCAGTAACAATCCAAGCTGGACTGCTTTCCATGTCAGGTTACCGATACAGATGTTTATTAACGGGCGCCGATGGGTCATGTACTTCTAATCCGGCATTTTTAATTATTAATACTCCGCCCGCTATTGTGTTGGATCCAACTAATGCAACAGTCTGTGAGGAAAGCAGCACTAGTTTTTCGGTTACTGCATCTGGCTATGGCTTATTTTATAATTGGTCTGTCAGTACAGATTCAGGACAAACTTTCAATCCGGTAGTTATTGCCCCCCCATACTCTATTGATGGAGGTACTCCCAATTTTTTATATCTCACTAACACTCCATTTTCATTTAATAAATACCAATATCAATGTGATGTAGGAGGACTTTGTCCTCCCCAGCCTGTCTCTTCAGCCCCCGCCATTTTAACAGTTAACCCAAAACCTGTTGTTTTAACAGTCGCGGATACTATATGTTCTCCCGGGACTTTTAATCTTACATTGCCAGGTGTAAAGGCTGGCTCTACACTAGCCGGTGTTCCATACGCTTTTTCCTACACCTATTTCACCAATCCTGCTGCAACAATACCTGTGATTACCCCTACAGCAGTTGGTGATGGCACATATTATCTTGTCGGCAATGTGCCGGCAACAGGATGTCGTGACACAACAGCCTTATTAGAGACCGTAAATCATAAACCCCTTGTAGCTGTGACAACACCTGCGGCGGTTTGCTGGCCGGATACAATAGATATAACTTTACCTGCAGTTATTGCAGGTTCAGATATAGGCTTAACATACAGTTATTTTACAGACCCCGGAGCAACATTATCGTATGCCGCTCCAACAAGAGCAGACAGCGGCTCCTATTATATTGTTGGGGTAATTCCATTAACAGGATGCTCTGATACAACAAAGGTAACAGCTACAATAAATCCCAAACCAAACCTAATTACCGTAACACAAACTGCCTGCGCACCTGCAAAAGCAAATCTTACATTACCAGCCGTTAAGGCTGGTTCAACGCCAGGCTTAAGTTACACCTACTTCACTGATGCTGGTGCATCATCCTCATACCCCACTCCAGCAGCTGCAACTGCTGGAGTATACTATATTGTTGGTAAAATAGCGGCAACAACATGCGCTGATACCACACCAGTAACAGTAGTAACGAACACAAAGCCTATCTTAGTTACAACAAATCCTCCGGATGTATGCTGGCCAGCCACAGTGGATCTTACTTTACCTGCAGATACGGCTGGTTCAACGGCAGGGATAGATTTAAGTTATTTTACAGATGCCGCAGCGACAATTCACATTGCTGATTCATCTGCGGTCGGCGTAAGCGGCATATATTATATTGTTGGGGTAAAACCAATTTCAGGCTGCTCCGATACAACCGCGATAACTGTAACCATTAATCCGAAACCAACATTAGTTATTACCGCCCCTCCACCCGTTTGCTTCCCGGGAACGGTAGATCTAACATTTCCTCCAGATACAGCAGGTTCTACTGCAGGCTTAACTTTAAGCTACTTTATAGATGCTGGAGCAATTACTCACATTGCTGATTCATCAGCCGCAAGTGCAGGCGCCTATTATATTGTTGGGGTTTTGCCTTCAACAGGCTGCTCTGATACAACAGCTATAACTGCAACAGTAGATCCAAAACCAGTCTTAGTTATTACAAACCCTGCAGCTGTGTGTTTCCCGACTAAAGTCGACCTTACCTTTCCAGCAGACACCGCGGGTTCCACTGCAGGCTTAACTTTAAGTTACTTCACAAATGCGGCTGCTACTATTCACCCAGCAGATTCATCAGCCGTTGGTGCAGGCCCCTATTATATTGTCGGCATTCTTCCTGCAACCGGATGCTCTGATACGGCACTTATAATAGTTACTGTAAATACAAAACCAACATTAGTTGTAACAAACCCCGCTGCAGTTTGTTTCCCGGCCACAGTGGATCTTACATTTCCGCCAGACACAGCAGGTTCTACAGCAGGCTTAACTTTAAGCTATTTTATTGATGCAGGGGCAACCACTCGCATTGCAGATTCATCAGCCGTAAGTGCAGGCACATATTATATTGTCGGAATGGAGGCTACTGGATGCTCTGATACTGCTGCTATTACTGTAACAGTTAATCCCAAACCAAATCTGGTAATTACAAACCCTGCACCTGTTTGTTTCCCAGCAATAGTGGATCTTACATTTCCGCCGGATACTGCTGGTTCAACGGCTGGCCTGACATTAAGCTATTTTACTGATGCTGGAGCAACAACTCACGTTGCTGATTCCTCAGCAGTAAGTACTGGCACATATTATATTGTAGGGGTTCTTCCTGCAACAGGGTGTTCTGATACTGCTGCCATAATAGTAACTTCAAATCCAAAACCAACATTAGTTATAACAAACCCCGCCGCAGTTTGTTTCCCTGCTGCAGTTGATCTTACATTTCCGGCAGATACAGCAGGTTCTACAGCAGGCTTAACTTTAAGCTACTTTACTGATGCTGGGGCAACAACTCACATAGCAGATTCTTCTGCTGCAGGTGCAGGCACCTATTATATTGTTGGATTTCTGGCTGCAACCGGATGCTCTGATACAGCAGCTATAGTTGTAACGGTAAATTCAAAACCCTCCCTGGTTATTACAGACCCTAATGATTTATGTTTCCCGGCTAGAGCAGATCTTACTTTCCCGGCAGACACAGCAGGCTCTACAGCTGGCTTAACTTTAAGCTACTATACGGATGCAGGAGCAACAACTCACATTGCAGATTCATCATCAGCAGCGGCAGGCACATATTATATTGTTGGTGTTGATGCAGCAGGATGCTCAGATACAGCAGAGATAAACGTAACAGTATATCCAAAACCAATATTAGTAACAATAAATCCTCCTGCAGTGTGTTTCCCTGCAACTGTTGATCTCACATTACCTGCAGATACAGTTGGTTCAACATCCGGATTAACTTTAAGCTACTTTACAAATGCATCAGCAACAACTTTATTGGGCGCTCCAACAGCAGCAGGCAGCGGTACCTATTATATAGTTGGAGCTGCTGCTTCAGGATGTTCTGATACAACAGCCATAACAGTAACCGTAAATCCAAAACCAAGCGTGATTACTGTTCCTCAAGAGACATGCTCGCCTGGTACAGTTGACCTTACTTTACCTTCAGTTACTGCTTCTTCAACAGCAGGGTTAACTTTTAACTACTTTACTAATGCCGGAGCAACAGCCTATATTGCTGATTCATCAGCTGCAGGTGCCGGCACTTATTATATTGTCGGAGTAATAGCAGGCGGATGTTCTGATACCACTGCGGTAACTGTGACTATTGATGCAAAACCCATTGTAATTACTGTACCTCCAGCCCCGATATGCCTGCCTGCAACAATAGACCTTACATCATCTGCAGTTACAGCAGGTTCAACACCCGGCTTAACCTTCAGCTACTTTACTGATACTGCTGCGACATTATTATACGCCACTCCAGCTGCTGCAGCGCCCGGCACCTATTTTATTGTTGGCACATTACCCGCAACAGGATGCTCTGACACAACAGCAATAACTGTAACAGGAAGTGTAAAACCAGATGTACTTACAACAAACCCTGCAGCTGTATGTTTCCCTGCTACAGTAGATCTTACTCTTCCAGCTGTCACTGCAGGTTCAACGCCTCCAGGCATAACATATACCTATTTTTTGGATGCCGGCGCAGTTGCTCCATTATTGAATTCAGCAGCTGTAACAGCCAGCGGTATTTATTATATTGTTGGTACAGTGCCTGCAACTGGATGCTCAGATACAGCAGCAGTAAATGTATCTGTTGCAATCGGGGGAGCTGTAGTCAATGATGCCATTGTATGTTCTGGGTCAAATGCAGATACATTAAAACTCACAGGTTTTTCCGGAACTATACAAAACTGGCAGTCTTCTACAGATGCTGGCGCAACCTGGAGTTTTATCTCGAATACTACTGCTCAACAATATTATTCAAACCTGACTGTTTCAACCTGGTATAGAGCCGTTTTAACAGGGCTTTGCCCGTCTGCTACGTCAATTGAGGCAAGAATTACAGTAGATTCTTCTCCAATACCGATTGGAGGAACGGTATCGGCAAATGACACGGTTTGCAGCGGTTTAAATCACGATACATTGACATTGTCCGGTCACTCAGGAAACATTATAAGATGGGAATATTCAAATGACGGCGCAAATACCTGGGTGTATATAAACAACACAACAGCAAGCCTTGTATACAATAATCTCACAGCGACAACCATTTTCCATGCAATTGTACAGAACAGCATCTGTAGTTTCGCGGTTTCATCGAATGACACCATAACTGTTACGCCAATCTCTAATGCAGGTATTATAAGCGGTGCCGTATATGGCTGTGCTTATGCTAACGCAGGCATACTTACGTTAGGCGGTCATACAGGATCTGTTGTGAAGTGGCAGTATTCTGCTGATAATGGCACAACATGGACAGACACGGCAAACATCACCACCACGCAGGTTTATACTAACCTTCCTGATACAATATTTTACAGATCAATTGTAAAAAGCGGGGTTTGTCCTGCTGATACTTCAGCCGCGTCTGTTATAATTGTTTATCCAAAACCAACAGCAGCATTTACCGCTGATACAGCCTGTTTGGGAGGCATTACCGCATTTGTAAATGCATCATCTGTTGTGTCAGGGGCTATACAGTTTAATGAATGGGATTTTGGAGATAACATTTCTTCACTTTCTGTAAACCCTACCCATTTTTATACCCAATCTGGACCAAATACTGTTAATTTAATTACTATATCTAATTTCGGCTGTTTAGATACTGCAGCAATGGGTGTTTTTGTGAATCCTTTGCCGGATAGTCAAATAATTGCCAGCGGCCCATTATCTTTCTGCTGCGGAGGCAGTGTTACTTTGTCTGCTGTTGTTCCAGGATTAAATTATTTATGGACAGTGTCTTCGGCAACTACCCAGAGTATTGTTGTAAATAACTGCTTATCATCCGGTATATATGGTATTACAGTAACTGATCCTGCAACTTTATGTACAAGCACTTCGTCCGTTTCCGTTAGTATTTCTCCGATTCCTGTTGCAAACGCAGGTAACGACACTACCATAAATTTAGGAAGTTCTTTTACAATAAATTCGCAAGGCGGGATAACTTATTCATGGTCGCCTTCGGCAGGACTAAGCAATCCATTTATTCCTTCACCTATAGCTGGACCATTGGTGACAACGACTTATGAATTAACAGTTATTGATTTAAACGGCTGTTCTGATGTGGATTCTTTAACTATTACTGTTATTGCAGATTATAATGTTGATGTTACTAACTTACTAACTGCAAACGGCGATGGGTATAACGATTTATGGATCATTAAGAACATTGAAAACTACCCTGGCACTGAAGTAATAGTTGTAAATAGGGAAGGACAGCAGGTATTTTACTCGTCATCTTATGATAATACCTGGACTGGGTTAAATAAAAACAGCAAACCGCTGCCTGACGGCACTTACTATTACTTTATCAAGTTTAAAAATTCTAATAAAGTATATAAAGGACCGCTTACGATTCTAAACGAAAAATAAAAGAAGCCTCTGCTCTTAGCCATCTTTCCATAGGAGAGTGAGCAAGACGTAAAAAAAGAGAATATGAAAAAATTAAAAGATAAAGTCAGTATTAAGCAGCTCACCTGTTCACTCCTCTTATTAGGACATGGAAGTAAGATGAAGGGCTTTGGGCTTTGGGCTATAGCATGTACTGCGATTCTCCTCAATTTCGGGGAGGCCGGGAGGGGCTTTGCTCAGCAGCTTCCTTTCAGCAGTCAATATTATACAAATCCGTTTGTCATTAACCCTGCTAATACAGGGGTTAATGAAAATATCAATGTCTTTGTCACTCATAGGTCTCAATGGACTGGTTTAGCTGGTGCTCCGCAAACAAGTTATTTTACAATTGACGGACCTGTTCAGGCAAAAAATTCAAGTTTAGGATTAAAAGTTTATTCAGATGTTACAGACATTATAAGCCGAGTCGGAGCTTTTGTGAACTATTCTTATAAACTTAAAATTAGTGATTCAAATAATATTTATGTTGGTTTAGCATGCGGTGTTCTGGATAATAAAATAGATTTTTCAAAAGCACTAATCCGTGATACAGATGATCCGTTTTTGTCACAGCAGTCACAAAACAAAACTATATTCAGCGCTGACCTTGGTATTGTTTACATCTGGAAAAAACTGGCTGTTGGTTTTGCTGTTCCTCAAGTTTTGGGAAATAGAGTAAAATATCCTATTCTTAATGGTGATAATAGTTATTATAACATGGATCGGCATTATCAGGGAACTATAAAGTATGTTTTTAATCTTTCAAAAGAAAAAGAGATCACAGCTTATCCTTTAGTTATGATCCGCAGTGTGAAAGGAGCTCCTTTTCAATATGATATAAATGCGGTTGTTGACTGGAAAAGAACAGGCTGGGTTGGTGTAATGTATCACAGCAATTATGCCGTTGCGTTAAGCGCAGGCATACGTTATCATAATTTCTGCGTAGGTTATGCATATGATATGGGCATTAGTAATATAAGGTCCTATACAGGCTCCACATCCGAATTTTTATTGGGATATACATTTGGTGATAATAAGAAAGAAAAGGAAAG
>CAISYK010000654.1 GCA_903889605.1 uncultured Bacteroidota bacterium | reverse complement strand
TTAATAATATTATAAACGCTTTTTGCAGCAAAACCATCTTTTTCATTAAAATGCTTTACAACTGATCCGTCATACTTAAATAAACCATCCTCCGCGGCAAACCAATAATTTCCATCTATATCTTCATAAGTTTTATAAACAAAGTTTTTTGGAATACCCGCCTTACTATATTCCATTATCGAGCCATCTGTAATTTTGGCAACACCTCCTTTTGTTCCAAGCCATGTTTCCCCCTTAGTATCCATGAAAATATCCAGGATACCATTCAGCTTGCTGTTTTTGTCTAGGCACTCTATTCTTTTAAAATTTACTCCATTGTATTTTAGTATTCCATAATCTGTCCCAATTAACTTATCACCTTTATTATCTTCAGTTATTGCTCGTATTTCATCATTGTCTTTCCAACTATTCTGATTATGGCTATAGTTAGTGAATTTTGCCCCATCAAAGATACTAAGTCCTTTTTCTGAGCCGAGCATATAATGTCCATCTTTACTGCGGTATATCTTATTAATTTTATTGAATATTAATCCATCTTTAATTGTGTACATATAAAAACAATCACTTGCGAACTTCGATAATCCATTTTCCTTTGAAGCTATCCACAAATTTTTTTCCCTGTCTTGAAATATTTTCCAAATATTATTGTTGACTAAGCCATTTTTCTGAGTGAACAATTGAAAAACTTTTCCGTTGTATTTTAACAAACCAGCACTACTACTGACCCAGATATTGTTATTATCATCTTTTAAAAAACAATAATAAATTACCCCTTTTGGTAAAATATTGATATTAATCTGTTCAATGCCTTTACTATTTAAATTAAATAAACCTTCATCAGTAAAGAACCAATAATTATTATTATATTCCATAACAGAATAGACATAGTCCGTTTTAAATCCATTCTTAACAGCATAGTTTTCCAAGACTTTTAGATTGTATTTAAAGGTTCCGTTTCCTAATGTACTGAACCACAAATTTTGTTTTCTGTCTTCGTAAATATTAATTACTGCAGCCTTGTTTACAGCATCATCTATATTTAATGAGGAACAAGCAAAATCCTGAAAAACAGAAATCCCTTTTCCTGTTCCTAATAGTATTCTGCCTTGAGAATCAAAAAAAATAGTGAAAATCCTATTATGTGTCAAGCCGTTTTTAGTGGTATAGTTTTTAAAATGAGCACCATCATAAACAGACAAACCATTATTTGTTCCAATCAATATCCTGCCATTATTATCCTTTACAATTGAAAAAACAACATTATCTGCTAAACCATCTTTATCAGTAATCTGTTCATAGGTATTTCCATCGTATTTGGTAATTCCTCCGCCATTAGTGCCAAACCACATTACACCATCGCTATCCTGAAAAACAGCAAGAATTTGCTGCTGAGATAAGCCGCTTTCCACAGTATAATTAGAGAAGTTATATGTTTGTGCTTCAGTTCTTTTTATAAGGGAGAAAAGCAATATAAATAAAACTGTTCGGAGAAGAATTTTATACATGACTATAATAAATTAAAAAAGCTATCTGATTTAAGCGCTTTCAAAAATACAATGAATTGATTTAATAATGAGTGTGTTTTTAATATTTGTTATTAACTGATAAATTGTTCTGTTTCATGATAAGAAATGCTGAGTTTTTCCTATATATTTCGTTGAATTATTATTTTTTCAAGTTATTGAGAACATTATCTCCCGCCTGTCATCCCGAGCTTTTTG
>CAISYK010000653.1 GCA_903889605.1 uncultured Bacteroidota bacterium | reverse complement strand
GAATATTTTTTTGTGAACAAAAAAAAGGCCACACAAACATTTCTTCAATGGAACAAAAAAGGCCCGGACGGAGGCTCTAAAGAGGCTCTGATGTTTCAATTAGCGAATAACACATTTAACGTATTGTTATTTGATGAGATACGCGGTAAAGAAGGAAAGACTTATGGAATAAACAGCATATTCAACGAATCAGATAATAACGGTATTTACTATGTTTCTACACAAGTGCGTAATGAAATAGCCTACGAAACGACTACTTCATTTGACAGAGTATTGAAACAATTTTACGAAACAGGAATAACTCAAACACAATTAAACAGCGCAAAAGCTGCTTTAAAAAATCAGAGGTTATCGATTGAAAATCCGGCTTCGCTAATTGAATTCTATAATCCTATTTTGTATAAGGACATTAATAAACGTAATGAGTTTTTAACAGTAATAGATGCGGTTACACTTGAACAAATAAATAAAGCCGTTAAAAAATATTTCAATCCTGACTCGTACAAATTAGTGATGGTCGGAGACGAAAATGTCCTTAACCCTCAGCTTCAAAAAATAAACAATCTGGTAAAGCTTCCTGTTACAAGCATTGAGAAGGACAATTAGTAATTTGTTTTCTAAATTTCGTAACGTATGTTTTTCAAAAACAAAAATCTTCTTTTACTTCATTTTATAGTTTTTATCTGGGGCTGGTCACCGATACTTGGTAAACTGATATCTGTGCAGGCTTTCCAGCTAGTCTGGTTTCGGATGCTGCTCACAGTTATGTCCATTGCTTTGTATTTAGTTGTAATAAAACAAGATATAAAAATCACACGCAGAGATTTTTTAAAGCTTTTTGGAATCGGCACTATTATTGCATTTCACTGGTTCTGTTTTTATCATTCCATCAAAATATCTAATGTGTCAGTTGCCTTGGTCGCTTTTGCTACAGGTACATTTTTCACTTCCATCATAGAACCAATTTTTTATAAACGTAAAATAATCCGCTATGAAATAATTTTCGGAATGGTCATTATCGGCGCTATATCAATTATTTTTAAAGTAGAAACTGAATATACTGCGGGAATCATTTTCGGTATTATTGCAGCGTTGACAGCTTCTTTTTTTACTGTCATTAATAGTCTCTTAGTAAAGCGAATTCCATCACCAGTAATTGCCATTTATGAATTAGGCGGAGGGTTTGTATCCCTCTCAATTTACCTTCTTTTATCAGGACAGTTTAACCATGATTTTTTTACTTTGAGTAGCGCTGATTGGAAATGGCTTGCCATATTCTCTATTGCGGGTACCGCATTTCCATTTATTGCAAGTATTCATGTAATGAAGAAAATAAGTCCATATACAATGACGCTGACTATAAATTTAGAAACTATTTACGGCATTATTTTCGCATACTTTATATGGCAGAAAGAAGAATCAATGACACCTGGATTTTACATCGGTACTCTAATAATTCTTGCAACTGTTTTTGGAAACGGCTTATTAAAGAACTATATGAAGAAACAATAAAAAAAATCTCAGCTGCATGCAGCAGCTGAGATTCTATGATATTAATTAATACAAATATTATTTTGCAATAATTATTTTTTTTGTTGAAACTTGATCATTTACTTTGAGCTGCAATAAATACATTCCATTTGAAACATTCTCTGCATTCCAGACCGTTGAATATTTCCCTGCTGACTTATTTCCGCTTTCAACAGCTGCAATTTTATTTCCAATCAAGTCTGAAATTGAAAGTTCCACAGCTGCTTCTTTTGAAATAGAATAATTTATAGTTGTACTTCCATTAAATGGGTTCGGGTAATTTCCAAGTACAGTATTTATATTCTTAGATTCTTTTACGCCGGCAATAACCAGATTGCGGGCTACAACGCTGTCGCAATATGTGCAGATAGCACCATTTTGGGCAACAATTGTCAAACATGCATAGTATTTTCCTGAATCAGCATAAACGTGATTTGGAGCTCCGGAATTGGAAGTAGTTGTGCTGTCTCCGAAATCCCAGAAATAGCTGTTTGGCGTTCCGCCTGAATAATTAGAAAAGTTTATTCCATTTACCAGGCTGGAATCGGGTGCAGAATAAAAATATGCCTGACATCCTCCGTTTCCAACAACAATGTTCTCACAATAGCTGCAGGTAATACCGCTTGAATCGCCTATTGTTAAACATACCTGATATGCACCGTCAGCAAAAATATGATTCGGATTCTCTAATGAGGATGTAGTATTATCTCCAAAATCCCAAGAATAACTTGTAGATGTTCCTGCAGAATAATTCCAAAAGTTTATTGAGTTTACTGAACTGCTGTCAGTGTACGAATAAAAATATGCCTGACATCCGTTTGTCGTTTGACCTACATAAACATATTCGCAATAGCTGCATGTAGATCCGGTGGTTCCATTGCCGCCATTAAAGCCATTTGAATCAGCAACTGTTAAACATACCAGGTATGTTCCTGAATTAGCATATACATGGTTTGGATTTTCCAAAGAGGAAGTTGTGTTATCACCAAAATCCCATGAATAGCTGTATGGTGTTCCTGCGGAATAATTCACAAAGTTTATTGAGTTTGAAGATATACTATCAGTATAGGAATAAAAATTTGCCTGGCATGCATTACCATTTTGACCAATATTAACATATTCGCAATATGTATTTTGGCAATTCATGCCGGAGTCTGCTATTGTTAAACAAACCTGATATGTACCTTGAGATGCAAATATGTGATTTGGATTTTCCAAAGCAGAAGATGTTCCATCACCGAAATCCCATAAAAAGCTGTTAGCTGCGCCTCCTGAAGAGTTCATAAAATCAATTCCGTTCGCAGCAATAGAATCAGGAACGCTGTAAAAATAAGCCTGGCATCCTCCATTTTGATTTCCCACAAAAATATCTTCGCAGTTTGTATTCTGACAATTATTGACTGAGTCAGAAATTGTTAAACATACATGGTATGTTCCTGCAGCAGCATAAACATGATTGGGACTTTCCAATGAGGAAGTAGTATTATCACCAAAGTCCCATGAAAAACTGGTGGGTGATCCTCCAGAGTAATCCCAGAAATTTATAGAATTAGAAGAGCTGGTATCGGCTTCTGATGTAAAATATGCCAGGCATCCGGACGATGGCTGGCTTCCAATAAAAACGCTGTCACAATAAGTGCAGACAATACCATTTGCGTCAGCAACTGTTAAGCATACCATCATTACAGAGTTTCCGTTATTAGCAAAAATATGATTTGGATTTTCTAAATTGGAAGCAGTGCCATCCCCAAAACTCCAGGAATATGTCAAAGGTGCGTTTCCAATGGTTGATGCATTTACAAAAAACACATTCCCACTATTCACTGTATCGTTATTATAAGTAAACTGTGCTAAACATTGTGCGTTTGCTTTTAAGCCCAAACTGATAAGTGCTCCAATTCCTAAAACTTTTGTAAGTCTTTTTAAATTGTTATTTATATTTGTTAATGTTGTTTTCATAATTTTATTTTTTAGGTTATGTTTCACTCTCTATATACAAACACGATAGAAAAATATAAAAGGTTGGGTCTTGATCAAATTATTTTTATTTTTTTATTTCAGGAGGATAAAAGATGAAAAGATGCTGATGTTGTAAAGCAATTATGAATAGGAAACCAAGAGCTTCCATTTTTTGCTGTATCATCGATAGACGTATATTCTGCTATCCATTGACCATTTGAATTAAACCCCAAATTAATAAGGGTGCCAATTTCTAAAACTTTTGAAAGTTTTTCTAAATTGTTTTTCTGATTTGATATTATAT
>CAISYK010000652.1 GCA_903889605.1 uncultured Bacteroidota bacterium | reverse complement strand
AATAAAAAGTCAGAGGAAAACTTTGATTGTGTTTTTTATATTTTAGGCTAACTATTTGATATACAGTATATTAAATTTAGCGTAAATTTTCAGCTTGAAATAAAATGAGATTGTAGAAATAGTTCCATATATTTTCCTGGAATAACGTGGATTCAAGAATTATTTTAGTTCTGGAAAAGCCGGTTGATTTATTTTTAATTGCCGGAGTTAGATTAATAATAAAATTGGGCTAAAACCATTTAACATTGCTTTTGCAAGTCACTTTATAAAGGCGGCTGTAATTAAATAGATAAATATTTTTACCATTGTAATTAATTTCCATTCCTTAAAATACTTGGCTTGATTGACTTTTAGCGGTTTTATCCGGCTTTAGCCACAATTAATTATCTGCTCAGGTTATTAATATTTTTTTCTTAAAATTCCCTTAATAAGTCAAAACCACTGTTATTATTGGAATGCAGAATATAGGTAACAAAATAAATGCAAATTATTTTGCCTCGCTGCATAAATACCCATGCATCAAAATTTACAACGCAGAGACACAAAAATTAAAGCTTTAGAGAAATGAATAGCTTCTGATAGTTTTCTTCGCCAAAGGCGGAGAAAAGACTATCTTTTCTATATTTTTGTGCCTCTTTTTAACCTTAATACTATGTTACTATTTGGTTTTTATTTGAGCGTAAATTTATCAGTGAACCATATTTAATCCAAGGAAATTAGAGACATTTAGCTGTCTTTATATTTTTATTCCCAGGTATTCTGCCAGATCCTTTGAGTTTTTAATTTTATCCGTAAGGTTTTGCATGACAAAAGTATATTCCCCATTTTTAGTGATCTCCATTTTGGCAAATTCCTGTTTATCCAAAATATAAAATTTTCCTTTTTTCGTAAATAATGCTAATACATTTTTTCCTTTTGCATCGCAGGTAAACCCTGCAGGATCAAAGCTAAATGCACCGTTGTAGTTAAGGTCTATCAATGACAAAACATGAAGATTCCTGATCTCATTACCATCTGTGTCAACAAATTTGGCTACCACATCAATTCGGTTCGGAAGTCTGTAAATCTGGTCGCAGTTATATACCCCAAAACTCCCTACATTCAGGCCTTTCACAATATCGGGATAAGTATGTCCGGCTCCCATGCCTTCAGCTAATAATGTACCATTTGTTCTGTTGCCGTCATCTTTAAAAACGCCCATGTTGAAATCGCCTCCCTCACGCATAGGGGCTGGCTCATCTCTGAATTTGCTTTTTTCTTTGGCCTCAGCAGCATCCATGGCTGATTTTTTCTTTTCTATAGGCTTAATATTCTGGATGTTTGCCCAGTTGTTTTTATCATCGTTTAACCGGTAGAAATTAATGTCAGGATTTTGTTTAGCCAAAGCGTAATCTACTGTTAAATTTTTGCCTTTAGCTACTTTTACAGGCTCTTCCTTCACTGTTCCTGTTATTTCAAACATGCCGGAGCTGTTGAAGCAAAATTCTTCTCCTTTGTTTTTATAAACCATCGGAATGCCTGAAAAGGCTATTTCGGCGGAGTTGGTATATTCCCGATAGTTTAACGTTACAGTTTCTTTAACAGGCGCGCCGAGTTTGTCGCAAAAGGAATTAGCCGGAACATGCAGTAAAGTTCCTTTTGATTTAATTTTAACGATTGTATCCCTGTTCGGATTAATTTGGAATTTTGTATTGGCTGCTGTAAATGCCTCCGGAACAGCGAAATCAAAAGTTTCGATGAGCAGTTCAACTCTTCTGTTTTGCTGTTTTCCTATTCTGTTATCATTTGAGGCCACCGGCTGCTGCTCACCGTTATATCCGGTAACTATTTTATCCTTGTCGATACCTTTTGCAGCAAGGTAGTTCAGCACGGTTAAAGCCCTGTCCTCCGAAAGGGTTTTATTATACTTATCTCCGCCGTCACTGTCGGTGAATCCGGTGATGTTTATTTGTGCAATATCTTTACTTTTAATATTACCAAAGGCTTGGTCAAGTTTACTTTTGGAATCAGCTGATAAATCAGATTTGTTGTAATCAAAACCAACCGTTTCTTTGGTTGTTTTCTGCGCCAGTGAATGAGTGATTGCTATCGCAACAGTCAAAAGTGTAAGTATTGTTTTCATTTTAGTTTAGATTATATTTATAAATGAGTTAGATTAATAAGTGAAGTTTCGGACATTGTTTTTTGTTTAATAATACTGCATCGGTACTTTTATTTTATAAAACACTATTACTTGGGCGTTTCCCTTTCTTAAAGAAGAAATGGGCGGGCTTTCCGCTGCAATCTTTTTGTTCGTTCCTCACAAAAAGGATTTCCGCTGCAACCCCTAACGCAGCATTACTATGAAAATAGCCTTTGTGCATCTATCGCAAATCCGGAAGGCGTGATATTTTTCCGGATAAACTTGAGTTATATTTAGTGTTTTTGCACATTCCCCAAGCTCTTTGCTGTACTTATACTTGCGACAGATTTTTCCGGTAAAACATTATTTTTTTTGTCATTTCTTTTTTGTCCTTTTAAATCATTCAGTTTTAATTCCGGATTCTTGTTTCGTCCATCACCCTCAGCATTATTTTGTTTTTTGAGATTAGCCGGCAGCACATCAGGAGCTGATTCCAGGCAAACGCCGGTTTTCTCAGTAATACCTCTATTTTCTTTTTCAATAACTGGATTATTATTCATCGTATTCATAGCAAAGGCGCTGTCGAATTTGAAATATGAACTTTTATCAGCGTAATCAATAAACCATGGTTGTGTTGTATCCTTAATTGATACGAACGATTTTTCTTCGAGGAACACTCCAGAATCAAATGCCATGTCGCCGACATCTGCTATTGATATTTTTATGTGATATTTTTGGTAAGGTCTAACGTAAAATGAGGCTTTCATTTTTTTTGTAAAACCATCGTATTGAAATGTTTTTGCAACTGTTTGATCAATAGATCTGCGGTTAAATATTTTTTTGTAAGAGAATACTGAATCTCCCTGGTTAACCCTGTTGCCGGCTAAAACGCATATAATTTTCCGCCAAAAAGGAATCCATATTTTGTTATTTATTCTAAAAAAAGTATTTTTAATAAATGGGTCATTGTTTACGAAAAGCTTTTTATTAGCACTATTATTAACATTATTGATAGTAACAAATCTTTTATCATCGGGCAATAAAGCTACATTGTGTTTTTTTATACCCGGACCGGAGACAAAGAAACCGAACACATCATTATAATCTGAACCTACATTCTCTTTGTATTCTTCTGAACCAAAGGAATATTCAAAGGCAGCTTTGTTATTCATTGGAATAAAATCAAACTCAATAGTTGTAACATCGTATGTT
>CAISYK010000651.1 GCA_903889605.1 uncultured Bacteroidota bacterium | reverse complement strand
CTTTTATAATACCGCTTTGAAATTCCAGTGCTTTTGCCATCATTGTATGGTGTTTCAAAATTTAATTCCCCACTTTCATAATAATACTTAGCAATCCCATTTTTTTTACCATTGGTATAAGGTTCTTCAGCAATTAATTTCCCACTGGGATAAAAAAAAGTATGTACATTTTCAGAAACTTTATCATCTTTATAAACCGACAGTTTATAAAATTTAGCACTATCTTGTATTATAGTTTCAAATTTAGGATTCATATATTCAATCCATTTCCCTTGTTTTAAACCATTAATTGTTTCATTTTTTGCCTTATCTTTATTTGTGAACCCGTTTTGTCCAATAAGAGGTTGAAGGCACAAAATAAAAAGCATCAATGTAATGTTTGCATGTTTAAAGTTCATACTTATTGTTCATTTAGAGATAATATTTTATTCTTTCCAAAAGTCGTTTGAGGGAGCTATCTCCTAATTTTGCACCTTGCTTTTCTTCTGTTGATAGTCTTGGTTATCTTCTATTGTTATTTTCATTTTTCTTAATTCTGTTTTCTTTTCTTCATCTTTCCCATTTTCAATATAATAATTTATAAATCTTAAACATCTTTCATAGACTCGACTTTCTGTTGAATTTTGATATAAAAAAGTCTCCATGCATTTAGCCTGTAAATAGGAGGTTTTAACTCTGGCATTAGTATCTAATGACACAGCTACATATAAATTATTTAACGCCTTAGTGTATTCCTGCTTTTCATATTGATCAGT
Organism: uncultured Bacteroidota bacterium; assembly: GCA_903889605.1. Taxonomy (GTDB): domain Bacteria; phylum Bacteroidota; class Bacteroidia; order 2-12-FULL-35-15; family 2-12-FULL-35-15; genus 2-12-FULL-35-15. Next base: position 3,172 of record CAISYK010000651.1, on the reverse strand, counting down.
TGCCATTTGGTACCTTAATTTTGCATCTTGTTCTCCTTCTATTGTTTGAATAGGTTTGCCGTTTGACCAGGTTGATTCTTGGTATAAACTTCCATCTTCTAAATAAGTCTTTATTCTTCCATTAATTTCACCATCGATCCAATCCTCGACCTGAGAAATTTTGCCATTTTCAAAATAATATTTGGTGGTTCCATTTTTTTTCCCATCGTTATAAATTTCTTCCGCCTTTAATTTTCCACTTTCATAATACCGCTTTAAAATTCCATTTAGTTTTCCATCAATGATTTGGCTTGTTTCTATTTGTAAAATACCACTGGGATAATAAAAATAACGTATAATTTCAGAGGCTATGTCGTCTTTGTAAACTATTAATTTATAATTTTTAGCCATATCTTGAGTTGTAATGTTCAGTTTAGAATCCAGATATTCAATCCACTTTCCTTGTTTAAGCCCCTTAAATGTTTCATTTTTTGCTTCCTCCTTATTGGTAAAGCCATTTTGTGCGCAAATTGGTTGAAGGCACAAAATAAAAAGCATCAATGTAATGTTTGCATGTTTTAAGTTCATAATTATTGTTCGTTTAGAGCTAATATTTTATTCTTTCCAAAAATCATTTGTTTCCTTTTTCTTTTCCTCGCTTGTCTTTTTTACTTCAAGTGGTGCAGCCTCAATGTTTTTTATCGTATATCCATTATTAAGCGCATTGGCTTTTATATCTTCTGTCGCTTTTAAGGCTTCGCCGGCATTTGTATAATAACCCAGCAAATAACCCAACCTATTTTCGGAAGTGGTGATTCTATCTGGAGTTTGATTAATTATAAGCTTGCTTTTGGTTTGTATTTTCTGAAGCAAATCTTTATTTAACGGCCAGTCGCCATCGCCATCTTTTTTTATTTCAATTGGTTCAGAAATTATTACCTGGTTTTCGATAGAACTAAAATTCCAGATAACATAATAAATACTTTGCAATGCCTGGTCGGTAATTTGGCTTGTTTTTTTAATTTTAGCTTTCTCGGCCAGACTGCCTGCCAATATGTTTGATGATTTATTTTGCCACATTGCGATATTTGCATTCTGTTCAGCAATTTTCTTTTGTTCTGCATTATGTGCAGCAAGATTAGTCGCATCAGCATTCCTTTGATTTACAGCCCTTTCTTTTTGTAGCTGTGCATTGTCATTTTCTCTCTCTAATCTGTCCATTTGATCTTGTATTCTTTGTTCCTCCCTTTCAGCATTCTCCTTTTGCTGTTTTTTAGCAATCATATCAGCGATCTCATTTAAACCTTGGGAAAATGTATTTGCAATTTCGGCATTAGCCTGTTGCTTAGCGGCCAATTGCTGCTGCAGAGCATTCATTTTGTTTTGGTATTCCCGTTGTTGCTGCTGGCGGTTTGATGCAGCTTGTTGCTGCTGCTGTTGAGCGGCAACTTGTTGTTGTTGCTGTTGTTTTTCTTGCTGTTGTTTTTGTTCAACAGCCTGCTGCTTCTGTTTCTGTTCTTCAACCTTTTCTTCCTCAGTTTTTTCAATAATACTGCTATAACTCCTTAATTGAAGGGTTCTAATCAGGTTATGTTCTTCAATACCTTTATCACTTAAAACGATTTCAGGATTATGGCAGTCATCTTTATTCACGCTTCCTGTCATGCCTGAACCATCATCAATATCGCCCCCTTTTTTTTCATAGGGTTTCAACACCTCGTCAAATCTTGTTGATACCTCATTTCCACAAACCAATACCGCAACAAGCTGGCCTTTAATATGCATATTTTTGCCGCTTAAATTCTGAACGATGATGGTATATTGCTGGCCTGATATTAAATAATATTTGTCATGTAATAGACGAATATTTAAATTAGGAGATGGCTGGGCGATAGTAAGTTCAACACCTCCCCGTTGTGCAAATGAAAAAAACACTTGCATGCAGAATATAAATACCCCAATAGTTTTATATATCACTTTCTTTGTTTCCATAAATTACTTCTTTTTAGGGGCTGGAGTTTTCTTTACATTAACGGCTTTTTCTTCAGTGGCTGCCATAGATTCAACTTCAATTTTAGGTTTGGAGTTATCGCCTCGTACCCCTCCACCGTTCTCTTTAAATTTTATTTTTACGGCACCAGGATTCTTTTCAGGCAAAAGCCTCGTTTTTCCAAATTTAGCACGCATCTCTTTCTCGGTTTTATCTGAAATTGCGGCTTTAGGTGTCTCACTTTTTTTCAAATCAGGGTCGGCGGATACCTCTTCTATTAACATGCCATCCGCGGTGTTAACCTTTGCCTCTCTACCTTCTTTGTAATTGTTGCCTAATTTTGTGTCGGCACAATAAATAATGTATTTTTCATGGTCACTGGTTTTTTCCTTCCAAGTCGCATGATCCGTAGCTATTTTTTTATCAATTTCCTCCTGCAAGGCTTCTTTATTAGAATTACTTGACATTCCCCAAGATTCAGCCTGCCCATTTTTATAAAAATCAACTGCCCATTTTTTACACCCGCAATCTTCATAGGAATTATATTCCGCTTCTTTAAAAACACCATTGTATTTATATTTTACAAATACTTGTGAAAACACAAGTGATGAATTAATAAACAGAAGAAGAAGAATGTTAAGCTTTATTGTTTTCATAAGTGTTTATTTTTATTTGTTATTAAAAATTTGTCTTTTCAAAAGTGTATATCTTATTTATACTATGAATTACTAATCATTACGAATTTATAAGGTTACAAATAACGAATTTTTACGAATTTACAAATCTGTGTGCTTATAAAACAGAAAACAAGATTTCTTAATAATTAATTATCAGTGTTCGATTTAATATTATGTGTTGCAAAAAAAGAACCTAAGCCATTATCTTTTATGAATTTAACAAACATAGATTCGTAAATTCGCTTTTTTATTCGTTATCTGTACCCCAATTTGAAACTTTAATAGATCAACCGAATATTACCTCAAAAACACTCCCTTTAGGCGAATTGTTTTTTACTGATATTATTCCATCATGTTGTTTTACCAAATAACTAACTATATATAATCCAAGCCCGGTTCCTTTAGTTTTGCGGGTTTCTTCATTTCCAATTCGGTAAAATTTCCTGAAAATATTTACCTTTTCTTCATCCGGTACCCCTCCCCCTTCATCGGCAACACTCAAAATAATTTTTTGATTTTGTTTTTT